>NZ_CP042420.1:535000-747500 GCF_007954625.1 Leuconostoc lactis
CCCTCTATAGCCAAGCTTCCCAGCTTGTTCTGCTATAAAACACTTTTGTAACTCCTATATATCAGTCCTACAACCCCAGAGTGCAAGCACTCTGGTTTGGGCTCTTCCCTTTTCGCTCGCCGCTACTTAGGGAATCGATTTTTCTTTCTTCTCCTGCTGCTAATGAGATGTTTCAGTTCACAGCGTGTTCCGTCATTATCCTATGTATTCAGATAATGACAACTCTCTTCGAGTTGGGTTTCCCCATTCGGAAATCTCTGGGTCATAGCGTACTTACCGCTCACCAAAGCTTATCGTAGTTAGTCACGTCCTTCATCGGCTCCTAGTGCCAAGGCATCCACCACGCGCCCTTATTAACTTAACCTATACAACCGAAGTTGTGGTTTAAGTTTATGAGTTGGTCATTTTTCAGACCTGCGATTAAACCGTTCTTTATTAAAGAACTTTTTTGTGTTGTTTCTCGGTTCAATTTAATTAATTTTTCAATTATTTAAAAGAATTTGTTACTATTCAGTTTTCAATGTACAACCGCGACAACCTTTCGGCTGTCTATGGAGAATAGCGGGATCGAACCGCTGACCCCTGCTTGCAAAGCAGGTGCTCTCCCAGCTGAGCTAATTCCCCATAGGATCATTTTTGACCATGATACCTATTACAGTACCACACTCAAAACTAAACAAAACTTTGAACTGCCAAATTTACAATCTAATGTACTGTCACTTTCCGATTATCCTTAGAAAGGAGGTGATCCAGCCGCAGGTTCTCCTACGGCTACCTTGTTACGACTTCACCCTAGTCATCTGTCCTGCCTTAGACGGCTCCCTCCATAAGGTTAGGCCACCGGCTTTGGGCATTACAAACTCCCATGGTGTGACGGGCGGTGTGTACAAGACCCGGGAACGTATTCACCGCGGCGTGCTGATCCGCGATTACTAGCGATTCCGACTTCGTGCAGTCGAGTTGCAGACTGCAGTCCGAACTGAGACGTACTTTAAGAGATTAGCTCACCCTCGCGGGTTGGCAACTCGTTGTATACGCCATTGTAGCACGTGTGTAGCCCAGGTCATAAGGGGCATGATGATCTGACGTCGTCCCCGCCTTCCTCCGGTTTGTCACCGGCAGTCTCGCTAGAGTGCCCAACTGAATGCTGGCAACTAACAATAAGGGTTGCGCTCGTTGCGGGACTTAACCCAACATCTCACGACACGAGCTGACGACGACCATGCACCACCTGTCACTTTGTCTCCGAAGAGAACACTTCTATCTCTAAAAGCTTCAAAGGATGTCAAGACCTGGTAAGGTTCTTCGCGTTGCTTCGAATTAAACCACATGCTCCACCGCTTGTGCGGGTCCCCGTCAATTCCTTTGAGTTTCAACCTTGCGGTCGTACTCCCCAGGCGGAATACTTAATGCGTTAGCTTCGGCACTAAGAGGCGGAAACCTCCTAACACCTAGTATTCATCGTTTACGGTGTGGACTACCAGGGTATCTAATCCTGTTTGCTACCCACACTTTCGAGCCTCAACGTCAGTTGTTGTCCAGTAAGCCGCCTTCGCCACTGGTGTTCTTCCATATATCTACGCATTCCACCGCTACACATGGAGTTCCACTTACCTCTACAACACTCAAGTTAACCAGTTTCCAATGCCATTCCGGAGTTGAGCTCCGGGCTTTCACATCAGACTTAATCAACCGTCTGCGCTCGCTTTACGCCCAATAAATCCGGATAACGCTCGGGACATACGTATTACCGCGGCTGCTGGCACGTATTTAGCCGTCCCTTTCTGGTATGGTACCGTCGAACTAAAATCATTCCCTATTCTAGCATTTCTTCCCATACAACAGTGCTTTACGACCCTAAAGCCTTCATCACACACGCGGCGTTGCTCCATCAGGCTTTCGCCCATTGTGGAAGATTCCCTACTGCAGCCTCCCGTAGGAGTTTGGGCCGTGTCTCAGTCCCAATGTGGCCGATCAGTCTCTCAACTCGGCTATGCATCATTGTCTTGGTAGGCCTTTACCCCACCAACTAACTAATGCACCGCGGACCCATCTCTAGGTGACGCCGTAGCGCCTTTCAACTTTGTATCATGCGATACTAAGTTTTATTCGGTATTAGCATCTGTTTCCAAATGTTATCCCCAGCCTTGAGGCAGGTTATCCACGTGTTACTCACCCGTTCGCCACTCGCTTGAAAGGTGCAAGCACCTTTCGCTGCGCGTTCGACTTGCATGTATTAGGCACGCCGCCAGCGTTCATCCTGAGCCAGGATCAAACTCTCAATTTAAATGAATTAAATTCATCGTTTGAAGATGTACTCTTCGATTAAACTGACTAATTGCTATATCTCTATAACGACTATCCGTTTATTGTTTGTTACGAATTGACTTCGCAAATTTGTTTCAGTTATTACTGCTAATAACTAGTAACAGATTCGTTTGTTCAAAGTTTTGTTCAGTTTTCAATGTGCTACTTGTTGTCGCTGAGACAACTATATTATCTTATCACGCGGTTGATTACTTGTCAACACCTTTTTCAAAATGTTTTTTCGTAATCATCCCCGCTGCGCTTTCGCACCGCTAAGACAACTTTATTATTCTACTACGTCGCGTTTCGCTTGTCAACTACTTCTTTCGAAATTTCTTTCAGAAATCTCTCACTGTAACCGCTTGCTTATCCGTCGCCGTTAGAACATATACTAATATACCGCCTTTCTCACCTCTCGTCAACCCCTTTTTTCATGATTTTAAAATTACAGGCCAATCCGTGTCCGGATTGGCCTGTAATGCTATCGTTTAGTGCGTTTTAAATACTGGTAATTCACCAATTCGACGTGCAGCTTCAACTAACCGTGTTACGTCAGTCGTTAGACTGACCCTCACGTACCCCGCTCCTGCATCCCCGAACCCTGACGCATCGGCCACTGCCACATTTGCTTCTTCTAAGAGTAAATCTGCAAAGCTTGCAGACGTATAACCCGCTGGTACTGGCATTAACACATAAAATGCCCCCTTAGGGACATACGGTTCCCAATTATAGGCGCGAACAGCTTGGACAAAAGCATCACGCCGTTGTTGATAGACTTGCACCAAGTTTGCAACCGCACTATTTTGATCATGATAGTGTGCTAATGCCGCAATGGCTGCATCTTGAACAGCCGGAAATAGCGAAACAAACAAATGATCTTGAATGACATTAATCGCTTCAATCATGTCAGCATTTCCAACGGCAAAACCGACACGCCACCCAGCCATATTAAATGTTTTTGAGAAGGTATAGGTTTCAATACCAACAGTCTTTGCGCCCGGTGTTTGCATAAAGGATCGTGGTTGATGCCCATCAAACCCAATGGCCCCATAAGCAAAGTCCGATATAATTCCGACTTGATTTTGCTTCGCAAAGGCTACTGTTTGCTCATAAAAGTCGGCTGTTGCCACAGCCCCCGTTGGATTATTAGGATAATTCATATAAAGAAGTTTTGCGCGTTGTGCCATATCAGCCGGAATGTCATCGTAGTCAATTAAGAAGTCGTTATCTCTTTTCAATTCAACTTGTTCAACCGCAACACGACCTAACGCTGCCCCCGACCAATAATCAGGATAACCAGGATTTGGTAACAACAAGGTTTCGCCTGGATTCATTAAGGCCAAAGGCAATTCAACTAAGCCAATTTTACTTCCTGCTAACACGGCAACTTCTGTTGCAGGATCCAAAACCACGCCATAAGTATCAAAATAAAATTGCGCAATGGCTGTCTTAAACCGCATCTCACCACGAAACGCAGAATATTGATGATCGGCCGCCACGGCTGTTGCCTGTTGCATCGCCTGGACGATGTAATCTGGCGTGGGTAAATCCGGGTTCCCTTGCCCAAGATTAATCACGTCAGCACCAGCTGCAATTTTAGCGTTTACTCGACTCACCAATGAGGCGAAAAATTGTTTTGGCAGTGTTTTAAGTAAATCTGATTGTTGAAAATGCATAATCTCTCCTAATAATACAATTCAGGGCGCCGATCATGAAACACCGGAATTTGGCCACGTACTGTCTTTTCGTCGGCTATATCAATTGTCACAACAAGTAGGGCTTCATCCGTATCACTCGCTTGTGCCACAATTTGACCCAGTGGATCAATCACCAGCGATCGACCACCAAATTGATTGTCTGCGTCACGCCCAACCCGGTTGGCAGCAACCACAAAGGCCTGATTTTCAATGGCACGTGCTTGCAATAAAATCTGCCACTGGTCAATGCGTTGAATTGGCCACTCAGCTGCGACGTAGAGAATTTGTTGTGGGCCCTCGGCCATCATGGCCCGTAGCCATTCTGGAAACCGAATATCATAACAAATCACCCCAGCAGCTGACACACCCGCTAATTCAAAGGTATTTTTTTGATCACCCGCAGCAATGTATTGCTCCTCAGCCATTAATCCAAAAAGATGCGCCTTATGATAGGTACTGACAAGCTGGCCCATTTGGTCCACCACATACATCGTGTTATAAAACCGTTCCCCTTGTTGTGTGGCAACAGAACCGCCCACAATATTCAAATGATATTTTTTAGTGAGCTGTGCTAATAATTGCTGCGTGCTTGCACCTGCACGATCAGCTAACGTTGGCAACTGATCTAACGCATATCCTGTTTGCCACATTTCTGGATAAACAAGGACATCAACGCCAGCAGCAGCGGCCCGTTGGGCATACTGCGCCACCGTCACTTGATTTATCTCCGGTTGTCCTAAAGCAATGTCCATTTGGGCAATAGCAATTTTTAACGTCATGATTGATCCTTTTATCTGTTATTGTGCATTATATGAGATTTTTTGTCAAATAATTTTCATCTAAAACTCATATTTAACAATCAAAATACACGGTTGCCAGCTTTTTAACAACTTTAACGCGCAAAAAAACACCACGACTCATCGTGGTGTTTTTTCGTAACAGGCAAACCTGCTGGGTTCGCCATTATGATTTATGGAAACTTTGGGTATTGATCAAAGTTTGGTGTTCGCTTTTCTTTAAAGGCATCACGGCCTTCTTTGGCTTCGTCAGACGTATAATACAGCAGTGTGGCATCACCAGCAAATTGTTGCAAGCCAGCCAAACCGTCAGTATCCGCGTTCATGGCCGCTTTAATAAAGCGCAAAGCAGTTGGCGATTTAGTGAGCAGTTCGTCAGCCCAGACCATTGTGGCATCTTCGACTTCAGCAAGTGGCACCACTTTATTAATCCAATTCATGTCATAGGCTTCTTGTGCTGTATAGAAATGGTTTAAGAACCAAACTTCCTTGGCACGCTTGTGCCCAATTACACGGGCAAGATAACCTGAGCCATAACCCGCATCAAAAGACCCAACCATGGGACCAGTTTGGCCAAACTTGGCGTTGTCAGCCGCCACGGTTAAATCAGCCACCAGTTGCAAAACGTTTCCGCCACCAACTGACCAGCCTTTGACCATGGCAATGATTGGCTTTGGAATAATCCGCATTAAGCGTTGCAAATCTAAGACATTCAAACGTGGAATGCCGTCGCCACCAACGTAACCACCATTACCACGTACCTTCTGGTTCCCACCAGAAGAAAAGGCTTCATCCCCTGCACCAGTCAGGATAATCACCCCGATGCGTGCATCGTCACGCGCAATCGTGAAAGCATCGATCATTTCAGCCACCATGCCAGGGGTAAAGGCATTATGTGTGCTAACATCGTTCATCGTGATTTTTGCAACCTGCCCAGGATTTTTCCCGTCAGCATTCGTTTCAAATAAAATTTCGTTGTACGCTTTTACGGCGTGCCAAGTTGTCATATGTTATACTCCATTCAGAAAGGGGATTTTAGTCCTATGAACATTATAGAACTTTTAGGCTTAAAAACCACATTATTATCAGCAGAAAAAACAATCGTTACCGTCAACGTGACCGCACAACTGATGCAACCTTACGGCCTTGTGCACGGTGGCGTGAATGCCCTTTTGGCCGAAACGGCCGCTTCACTAGGGGCCAATGCCACGCTCCCTGAAGGGCAAGTCGCTGTTGGTGTTGATTTAACTACTCATCACCTTGCCCCTGTATCTCAAGGCACCCTGGTGGCCACCGCCACGCCAATTAGCGTTGGCCATCGCTTACAAGTTTGGCAGGTCACCATTCATGAAGCCCAGACGAACACGCTCACAAGTACGAGCACCGTTACCCTGACAACCAAAACACTAACTATTTAACACGCCAAGCAATTTGGCGTGTTATTTTTTATTTTTGGTAAAAAATTGCGTCAAACCACGTTTCTTAGGATGTGCCGCATCATACGCTGCTTGACGGCGCACCTCTTCTGGGGTTGGCGTGTCATAATGCAGTGCATCTAATCGTTCATACGCTGGGTGCGATAATAACACCGGCGTATCCAAATTGGGCGCAATGGGGTGTCCCAAATAACTTACCCGCGTGACCGTCCGCGCCATCTTAAGTGCTGGCGTTGGTGCCAAATTGACATCGTCACTAATAACTGCCGCACTGCCTTTAATCTGACTTTGATAGTAGAGCGCCGCATAACTCGAAATTGGTCCATAGCCGACAAACTCAATGTGACGGGCGCGGACTTTGCGACGGGCCGCTTTCACACTCGCAATTATTTCGGCTTCATGTTGTCGATAAAACGCTGCCTGCGGCAAACTGCTGGCAATGTATTGGACCGCTTGTTGCGTTGTTTTAATCCAACGCGACATGTAATCGGTCACACCATGCTCAGGTTCTGAAAAAATGACCCGTAGTGTTTTAGACGTGACAACTTTTGGAATATGCACATCACTATAAAAACGTGGAGCAATCTCCATGTCACTGTCGCGTAAGATGCCATTTATCTTTGGGCGAATCAAAATATCATGAAAAGTAAAATGCCCAGCCCCGGCGGCATGCAATCCAATCGTGTAAAAATCATAATTCTCTGGCACCGTCACGGTGATTTCATCTTGGTTTTGACTATTGTTCAGTAAAACTTGATGTTGCTGATCATAAAAAGTGACGACTAAATAAGCAAACATTCGCTCACTATTTTCAATGTGTCGTGTGATCGTATACGTTTCACCGGGCACTAGTTGTGGCAAATCAGCTAATTGCTGCTGCTTGTCATAGGCTTGTTTTGAATGCCAGGTCACCACGGCTTGCCCACTCGGCAAGAAGTAGTGTTCATAAAACACCGTGTCCAAAGCACGAAAATCAACGGTTGCCCCTTGTAATTCTAACAAGTGCGTTTGTGGCGTCCAATAAATTTGATATTGCATAAGTCTTATTGTGCCTCCTGTCGGATGATATCACGCCACTTGGCTAGCGCTGCCGTCATAAATTGCACCATTTCGGGAATTTTAGCCGTATGTGTCCCAACTTCTTGTTGATGTGTTAATGGTGTATCGCGTGACTGAAAGAAAGCCAATAATTCCGGCAAACTCTGCCCGTCATATTCATCATCTGTCATGGTTAACAGATCTACCGCAATTTTTGACCAATCGACATTTTGAATATGTTCCCAAAAAATCTGATTCAACGGTTCTGTATCTTCCGGATCCATTCGACCAGCTAAATAACGCCGAACATCCAACGTCCAATCTTGATTATAGCCGTGAGGGAAATCAGAATTAGCAGTAAATGTCCCCAGATTAATAATGGGTTTGGCAATCACGACGGCACGCGGCTTAATATCAGCCGCGTAATACATCGCTGGGAAGCTCCCCATTGAATAACCCGTTAAAATAACGTCTTCTGGTTTTAAATTCAGCGTCGCCATTGCCCGTTTAATCGTTTCAATTACGGTTTTTTCATATAATTCGGTCCCAATATCAAACGCACCACCTTGCATCCGCGTATCCGTAAAGAGCAAATACGGTGTCCCAAGTTCACGCAGTGGCCCGCGCATTTCAAAGCCATCCACATGCAAGCGAATACCAGAAAAATTCACAATTAATGGTGCCTGACGGTCACCTGGGTCGAAATAACTTAAAATTTCCTCGTTTTCAGCCGTTAATTGCCAATCATCCCCTGGCATCAACACCCCTACGCCGTGGCGTGACCGCCGTTGGTGTAGCACATGCAAATCCAAGACACCGTGTCCCCGTGCTAAAACAATAATTTGATAATTATCGTAGTCCTGCAAACCACCAACCGTTGTTAACTGACGTAATTGGTCCCCAGTAACGGTCTGGCGTAATTGAATATGCCCATCACGAAAGAAAACAAACTGCAACTGAACTTCCGCCGTGCCACTTTGTTCATAATCTAACCACACCACGTTCTCTGTTGTCGCTGCAAAATCGGCAGCAAATGTTTTTAACGCGCCAATTTGTTGCCATGCATCCCCAAAATCACCACTGAAACGCGCTGAAAAACGTCCTTGACGTTCAAAGTGCGTTGTTTCTGATGGCATCGGGATAAACTGCGTTTCACTAAATCGGGTTGAAAACCCGATTTGTTCAAATTGAAAATCGCTTAAAATCCGTTCAGCTACTGCACGTGGCGTTTTTTCAGCAATACGAAAAGCCTGACGTTCATCTAAAATTGCTTGAAATTCTGGGGTGATTTGTTGTGCAAAATATAAAACGCGTCGCGCTGGCCAGTCGTTGATTTGACTAGATAACAACGTACTCTCAAGCGTCTCATCGGTTAGCACAACATAGGTTTGTTCTAAAACATACGGATCCTTTTGCAAGGCCAGTCGGGTGGGTAAATCTAAAATTGTGGTATATTGCCAATCAATTTTGGCTGTTTTAATTTGTGGTGTCCAATTCTCGGCACCTATTTGAAGTACTGAAATTTCTGCCATTTATCCTACCTTGCACGATGCCACATCGTCGTCATGATGACTGACGCTGCTGCTTGATTTTATTAAAGACTTGTTGCCACTTAATCCATAGATACTCATCACTCATCGTTTGGCCTAATTCTCGAGCCGTTTCTTTCACGACTTGATCACGTTGTGACGCTGTTAAGTAGCCTTGTAATGCCGCTACTAATTCCGCTTGGTTTGTCACAATTTGCCCATTTTTTTCTGGCAAAACATACTCAGTGACCGTGCGGTTAATTTGCGGCACGGCATAAGCAAGCGCGGCTGTTTGCATAAACTGATCAGGGGTCTCACCGAGATCAAGCAAAACCCGTGCATTTGACATATATTGTAAACGCTGCGCTTCATCTTGTGGTGGTATAAACTGGAAACGGCCTTGATAAGCCGCTTGACTGGCTTCATCAACTAATCCATGCGCATTCGTTGCGGTTTGACTCGCAATTTTAATTAACGCATCAAATTCGGTATGCGGTTGCGCCGTTTCAATGAACACAATGGCCTCTGGTTGCAGCGTCATGGCGATACGAACTGCTTCAAAATCGGCCTGATTCAAATCATCGGCCACCCAATAGATAATTGCAATTGGCAATTGTAGGTTGGGCAGTTCCGCTGTTTGCACCGGAAATGGTGGAATAATTGCCAATTGCTCTGGATTCGCCAATTGGGCCACAATCTTATCATATTGGGCTTGGGTATCCGTCACGGCGTGTGACACGATACCAGTGATTTGTAATAACAAGGCTTGCGCTAACTGCGGGTTCGTTCGTTGTGCTTGATAACTCAATATCACCGGCTGCTTGGGTGAGATTTGACTAATTAAAAACATTGATCGTTGACTCTGGGCGATGATCAAGTTCTCTTCCGCAGGGACGTTATCTAAATGATGTGCCAATGCTGCCACCACGAGTTCCGCCATATTTTTAAATTGGGTTTGCGCAGTCCAGTTCTGCTGCGTGGTCACCGCCCCAGAGACACAATCCTCTTGCACAGCAACTGCACCACTAGGGGTTAAGTAATCTTGGCGTATTTTGTCACCTTGCGCATTAAACGTCGTGACCCGTGAGACAAAACCACGGTAATCAATCAGCAGTTGTTGGGTGCGTTTATCGTCGGTCCACAAATCGATCGCCACGATGCGCGTACGCCATGCTTGATCTAACCACACCGTTGCATAAAGTTGATCATCAACTTGCACTAAAATACGATCCGGCAAATAAATAAATTGTGCCTGCGCTGGCCAGGTAAAATCAGTGACCGCCACTGGGCGATCGGCAGTAAGTCTTACCCGCTGCAACACATCATGTACCGCCCAAATTTTGGTTTCAGTCAATGCCGTATGCAATAAAATTTGATTTAAATGTGGCAAAAAATCAATCACAATCAACTCGACTGCTTGACCTTGCGACAGAAAAAGTTGTGCTTGGTGCACACTATCATTGAATTCAGGTAAACGTCTGGCGTAATCTTGCCAATCCGGAATAATATGTATTGTCACGGGGCTCTCCTTTCTCATGACCAGTACGACGTGTTTCATCAATCTATCGGCCGTCATAAGAAAATTATCATTGTTCCTATTATACCAATTAACCCGAGACATTAACAAAACAGACACGTTGCAAAATAGCGACGTGTCTGTTTTGTGAAGTCGTTTAAACTTGTCGGACCAACGCCCAAGACTTGACTTGGGTTGTTTGAAAAGCGAGTACGCGCTCATCGATCACTTGAAAAGCATTTTTCTGGTAAAAAGCCACGTTGCGTGCCGTATTGGTAATTAATGATACCTGTTGGCCACCGTGCTTTTTAACATATGGTAAAACAAATTGGGTTAATGTTTTTGATCCAATTTGCTGGCCTTGATGTGCTGGATTGACTGCTAATAAATTAACATGCCAATTGGCCTGCTGATCTTGTTGTGGGACTTTTTCGGCATCATCTAACATCTGTAAAAATCGGCCCAATTGATGGGTCAAGACGTACGGCAGTAATTTTAAACCGCCATATTTCAAATACTGCCAAATACTGGCGGTGGGTAATTGCGGCGAATCTAAAATGACCACCGACACAATTTGTTGCTGCTCTTCAACAACAAACGCTTTTTTAAGGTGAACGTTGACGGCAACATGTACCGCATGTAATTGCTGAATAAAGCGCTGATAGTCTGCCTTTTTTGTAAAAGTTTGTCCAATCGTTTGTTGGTATAACGCATAATGCTGAAAGGCATCGGCAACTAACGTCGATAAATAATTAATTTCTGGCACAACTGCTAATCTAAAATGCATGGCTTGCTCCTTTAACCGCGGTTTGAAAACTTAGCTTATCCCCAGTCTATCGCGCTGAATGGCATGTTACAATAAACACATCTCGTTGATGTGTCGCTTATCGCACACATCTCAGCCAATTGAGGAACAACAGGTCATGGATCGCAGACAAATTAAAACGCAAGCGCAAATTAAACAGGTCTTTATTCAGTTATTGGCCGAACAGCCCCTTGATAAAATTACCGTGGCGCAATTAGCCGATACCGCCGATATTAACCGCGGTACTTTTTATCGCTATTACCGCGATATGTATGATCTACACGATCACCTTGTGGCGAGTTTAATCAGCGATATCACCCAAATTTTCAGTCAAAATTATCCGACAACAGCAGAAAACCATGCGATTCTCAAAACATTAAGTCACCAGCTTGTGGCCTACATTGGCAGCCACCAAGACACAGTGGCCGTTTTGTTACGTCAGCCAACCATTGGCGCCGCTGTTTTCCAGCAAGTGAAAGTTGCCTTTATTCAAAAAGCTTGTGCGCTCGAAGCCACTTTACCCAACAATATCCCCGATACGGTTGAAATCAATTTTATTGTGTCCGGCATCATGGGCCTGGTGATGGACTTTGTGACACAAGACTTAGCCATTTCAGCTACAACACTTGATCAACATATCTATGCCTTACTCCGTAAATTTTAATCATGCGGCCTCACACAGACACATCCCCTCTTCTTTATTCACAAAAAGCGCAGCGGTTAACCACTGCGCTTTTTGTGTTTCACGTGAAACATGTTTATGAATCGAATTCAACTTGCCCATCGCGAAATGCTTTAATCCGCGCTAAACTAACCACCGGCAAACCACGGTCATCTAACAATTGCCGACCCTTTTGGAATGACTTTTCAATCACAATCCCAGCACCTACCGCAACCGCTTGTGCTTGATCAACAATATCAAGTAACCCAGCCACTGCTTGCCCATTCGCCAAGAAATCATCAATAATCAACACGCGTTCTCCGGCACCAAGAAAGCGCTGGTCAATCATCACGTGATTAGTTGTCTGCTTCGTATACGAATAAACGTCAGCTGTCCAAACCCCGTCGGGTAACGTCAACGACTTGTTTTTGCGTGCAAAAACTACCGGCACGTGCAGGGCCAAACCGGTAAAGACAGCCGGTGCAATGCCTGATGACTCCACCGTCAAAATTTTATCGATCTGGTCATTTTGAAAATGTTGCGCAAAAGCTGACCCAATCGCCTGCATCAATTCAGGGTCAATTTGATGGTTCAAAAAAGCATCGACCTTCAAAATATCGTTGCCAAGCACTCGACCTTCTTGTTTAATCCGTTCTTCTAACTGTTTCATGCGTTATCCTTACTTTCTGAAAAAGCCGTTCAGTGCTAACAACAGACTCACAAGTCCCATTAACAGCACCGTAATCAAGATAGAAATCCACCAACTGTTTTGCATATCGGCGAACGGTAACCATTTGACATTTTCACCATAAAAACCACTCACAATCGTTGGCACCGTCAAGACAATTGAATAGACTGTGAGGACTTTCATGGTCCAGTCCAAATCGCGACTACTCAAGTTACCATAGGCGTCAACAACAGAATTAATCACCGCCACTGCTAAATCAGCCATGTGCTCAGCTTGACTAATTTCAACGCGCACATCATCAATATGCTCAATCTCAAAATTAGACAGCTTATCCTTAAAATCGTGCTTAAAAGTATCTAACATCACATGATTATTAGCTAATGAATTTTGAATGTAAATCATTTGCGTCTGCAAACGTAACAAATCGTTCATTTGCTTTGTTGTGCGTTTTTGATGTCCCAATTGCGATTGAATCACCCGCCGCTTGCGGTTAATTTCAGTAATTTGTTCGACATAGCGCATCATCAGTGTATATAAGCCCGTCATCACAAAATCAATGGCCGTAATATCCGTATCAGCGACCCGTCCTTGCCGATTTTCCGGCGCTAACAGTACCGCTTGCACATAATCAGTCACGGTGTGTGAAAAGGTATATAAATCGCCATGGGCAAATAAAATTCCAATCGGCCGTGTTTCCACCACATCATCATGATACGAAATCACGTCAATCACCATTAACGCTTCTTCAGCCGCCGCGTCATATTCCATCCGAACAGCTTCATTATGATCGATAGCATACCCAATCATTTCATCAGTTAATTCGTGATCTGCTACCAAGACCTTAGTATCTTCAGGGGTCAAATTCGATATATGATGCCACGTAAAGCGGCTAAATTTTTTAACTGTTTCGATCATCTCTATACGTCACATTGCTTGGTTGCGCAAAATTATCGCGGGCGACAATACGAAAACCTTCACGTTCATAAAAGCGTTGTGCTGCCACATTAGCCTGCACAACTTTCAGTTCTAATGGCCGTTGCACTTGCTGCCGCGCCCAATTCAGTAAGGCTTTGCCCACACCTTGTTGCTGCCAACCAATCTTCACAAAAAGTAAATGCAAAAAACTATCCCATTCAGATAAGGCTGCAAAGCCGACAATTTCATCAGCCACAACAGCGACTTGCACCAATTCACCCACACTCACCCGCTCAAAATCCGCATACTGTGGCTTTTTTACCCATGGAAAATAGGCCTGCCGGCTAGTGAGATAAATCTTGGCCACACTAGGCACATCTTGTGGCCGCATTGGCCGTAAGTGTACCGTATGATCTGGAGAAGTTGTTGCATCTTGTGCCATTCAATGTTTGACTACTTTCATTAAAATTCAACGCCTAACCATTACGATAATAATCGCTAGCGCATAACAGCATTTATTATAACAGTTTTTCTGTGTGACTGTAACCGCCTCTAAAGACACAAAAAAAGAACAACTTTCTATTAGAAAGTTGTTCTGCTGTAAGCATTGTTTATCGGCGCGTTCCGCGCTTTGCTTTTTTAATTTTACGTTGCAATTCACGTTCTTTTTGCTTGAGTAATTCGCGTTCACGACGAATCTTAAACGGATTTTGCAAGAAGAATGTTTGAATTGTCTGGAAGACGTTACCAACAACCCAGTAAAGTGACAAAGCACTTGGTACCGCAATGGCTGAAAAGAAGATCACCACGGGGAAAATATAAGGCATCGCCTTTGTCATCCCGTTTTGTTCTGGCGTTGACTGCATTGACAACCATGATGAGGCAAACGTAAAGACTGCCGCTAAGATTGGCAAAACATAGTAAGGATCATGACTACCCAATTGCAACCACAAGAACTTACCTGACTTCAACACAGGTGATGTGTAAATGGCTTGGTACAAAGCAATCAAAACTGGCATTTGTACAATTAATGGTAACAATGACGCAAATGGGTTAACCCCAGCTTCTTTATACAAAGCTTGTTGCTCTGCCATCATTAATTGACGGCTTTCAGTATCCTTACCTGGATACTTTGCTTGCAACGCTTTCAAGGCTGGTTGCACCCCTTGCATTTTCATCATTGAATGGACTTGATAAACCATCAATGGCAAAATCAAGAAACGAATCAAAATGGTGAAAATAATGATACCCATGCCGTAGTTGTTGCCAAACCAAGCGGCTGACCCCAAAATAGCTGATGTAAAGGCCGCAACAATTGCGCCCCACAGCCCATTAGAAGCAACATGCCCGTGAAAAGAGGCACTGGCAATGACAATAATCACTAACGCCACGGCTGCTAGGATAAGGGGTAACGGGCCAATCTTTTTTAGAATATTTTCAAAACGTTTCATCGGTCTTCTACTTTCAAAATATTAGCTAATTTTAGCACATGTGTGATTTGTTCTTTGATGAATTTTTGGCTTTTTTTGGCAACAGCTGGGCGCGCAATAATTAATAAGTCCAACTCTTGCGGTAATTGTGGTTTCAGTTCTAAAATACTTTGTCTAATGCGCCGCTTGACCCAAACACGATCATGCGCCTTCCCAACCTTCTTACTCACTGACAAACCCAAACGAAAATGCTTTTGCTCAGGCTTTTGGAGCTGGTAAAGAATAAAATATTTATTTGCGACAGACTGATGCTTATTAAAAACGATTTGAAATTCAGCCGGTTTTTTTATTCGGAAAGTTTTTCTCATTAGATTTAGTCTCTCTTGAGGGATATGTACGCGGTTTTGGCCGCATCGCGATGCCGGCCTACCCTAGCAGTCCTCACGCTTTTAAAAAAATAAAAAAGCCACTGCATAGCAGCGACCTTGTTAGGCTGATAGAACCTTGCGGCCCTTTGCACGACGGCGAGCCAAAACTTTACGACCGTTGCTCGTGCTCATACGCTTACGGAATCCGTGTACGCGTTCACGATGGCGCTTCTTTGGTTGGTATGTACGCTTCATGTGTGTTCACCTCCATTCGCGATTTTTACCTGCAAAAACTTTGCAATTCGATTTTAATCATATCATGGATCACATCTATAAGCAAGCGTATCCGTGTAAATCAATCGCTGACTCATGTGTGACTCAATCCAATATGACCATTGTACGCTATCTCAGCATTTTGAACAACAAAAAAAGCCATCGACTGATGGCTTTTTCATCCCCTGCTTAGAGTGCAACGTTATGATGTACCTTTTGGACATCATCATCGGCTTCAAGGGCATCCACGAGCTTTTCAAATGTTGCCAAGTCTTCTCCTTCAAGCGTGACTTCGGCTTGTGGTAGCATCGTAATTTCTGTCGTTGAAAATTCTGACACACCGTTTTGACGAAGGGCCTCAATTGCCTTATGCAAATCAGCTGGTTCGGTATAAACGACCACTTGATCGTCTTGTTGTTCCGCATCACGGACATCAACTTCGGCTTCTAACAACGTTTCCAATACGGCATCCGCATCGTCACCTTCAAAGACAACAACGCCAGTTTCATCAAATAAGTAGCTGACAGAACCAGCGGCACCGTAAGTCCCACCGTTCTTGTTAAAGGCTGTGCGGACATTCGTAGCTGTGCGGTTAACGTTAGATGTCAACGTATCAACAATCAATAATGACCCATTTGGTCCAAAGCCTTCATAGCGCCCTTCGATAAAGGTTTCATCCCCTGAACCCTTGGCCTTTTCTAACGCACGTTCGATAACATGCTTTGGCACTTGTGCTTGCTTGGCACGTTCAATGACGAACTTTAACGTTGAGTTTGCTTCTGGATCAACACTGTTGCCTTGCTTGGCAGCCGCGTAGATTTCGATCCCATACTTACTGTTGACTTTGGCGGCAGCCCCATCGGTCTGCGCCTTTTTCATCTTAATGTTTTCCCACTTACGTCCCATGGTCTCACCTCATCTGTTTTTGTTTATCTCTTCAATATTATCACGGTTACATCGTATTTTGTACGATAAAATACGCGCTGCTTCATTTAATCACGCGATATTCACCTGGCTTCAAGTCAGCCAAATGATAGTCCCCAATGTGCGTCCGGATCAAACGCAAAGTTGGCAGCCCTACCGCAGCAGTCATCCGACGTACTTGCCGATTACGGCCTTCCTTAATTTTAAGTTGAATAAAACTTGTGGGTTGGTTTTTGCGCACACGAATCGGATTCTCTCGTGGCCATAGCCATTTTGGATACGGGATGCGCTTAGCTTTTGCCGGCAGTGTCCAGCCATCCTTTAATTCAACCCCATTTTCGAGTTGCTTTAATTGCGCCTTGGTTGGCACGCCCTCAACTTGTACTACATATGTTTTATACGCCTTATTCTCCGGATCAGTCAAAGCATGGTTCAACTTGCCACTGTCGGTTAACAGCAACAAGCCTTCACTATCCATATCCAAGCGACCAGCCGCATAAACACGTGGGATATCAATATAATCTGCTAGCGTTGGCCGACCATCAGCATCTGTGAACTTCGTCAACACATTATAGGGTTTGTTAAAAAGTACGATCATACGCTTAATTATAGCAAACATCCTAGGTAAAAACAGGCGTTTTTTTGAAGGCCTTAAACTTTTCTTTAGAATTCACAAAGTTGTCCAAAACAAGTTACCAGCCTGTGAAGGATCAACGTTTCTGGAAACATTAATCACAGGGGTGTTCACAAGTTATCCACATATCCACAGGTTGTGGTTGCAAAATTGTGGATAATGTTTATAACAAACCTCAAATATTGTCCTTACACACTTTTACATGTGTACAACATTGTTTGTTTGTGGATAACTCGTACATTTGTTCGTTCTAGTATCCACATCACCTCATTTCTTTTGTCCACATCTGTTGAAAGGTCGTAAAATTGTCTTTTGCTTGTGGAAAACTCAATTTCTTACTGTTATAATTAGTTTTGCTACTTCTTCTTTAAATACAGAAAAGTTGATCGGCACATCACGGCAAATGGACTATTTGTCGTTATTTTGGCATTGTGTCGAATATATAGGAGAGATTTTCGTGACAAAACCCATTACAAAAGAGGAATTATGGAATCAGGTCAAAGCTAAGTTCTATCAAGAAATTGGTCCTGTTTCATTTGATACCTATATCGAACCCTTAACACCCATTACCTTAACTGAATCACGGATTGTTTTGGAAGTGCCGGCAGAAGAAAGTGCCGACATTATTGACAACTGGAATAAATCTTATGCCATGAGTTTTGTGCAATATGCCATGGAAATTGCCGAAGGCTTTATTAAACCAGAACTCCGCGTGGCTGAAAGTCTACCAAAGTCAACGCCAATTCAAACGGAAAACCTCACATTTACCCGCGAATCCGATCTCAATGAAAACTTCACGTTTGATAAATTTGTTGTCGGCGCTGGTAATGAGAATGCTTACGCGATTGCGCGCGCTGTCGCTGAAGATCCCGGCCGTGTTTATAATCCGTACTTGATTTACGGTGGGGTTGGTTTGGGCAAAACCCATTTGATGCAAGCCATCGGGAATGCCTATTCCAAAACAACGCCATCAGCCCGGATTAAGTACGCCACGGCGGAAGACTTTTTGAATGATTTCACTGAATCATTGCGGGCAGGTGAAGGGGCGACGGCAGCCTTCAAAAAAGAATACCGGACTGTTGATCTCTTATTAATTGATGATATTCAGTTCTGGTCAGGCAAAGAAAAGGTGCAGGAAGAATTCTTTAACACCTTTAATGTCTTAACCAAAACTGGCAAGCAAATCATTATGACCTCCGATAAGCTGCCAACAGAAATCGTGGATTTGCAATCACGTCTGACGTCACGCTTTGAAGCGGGGATCTCAATGGATATTCAAAAGCCTGATTTACCAACGCGAGTGGCCATTCTCAAGAACCTTGCAGAAACCGATAATTTAACCATTCCAAATGACGTGTTGGAATTAATCGCTGACAAAATTGATTCTAATATTCGAACACTAGAGGGGACATTCCACCGTTTTGAGGCGATGTTGCGTTTCCGTAATAAGCCCGCAACGAAAGAAACCGCCCAACAAATTTTAGGCGATTTAAATATTAATCAAGGGTTTAAAATCACTGTCGAACGCATTCAACAAGTGGTGGCCGATTATTACATGCAAACAATTGATGATCTGAAGAGTACCAGTCGGAAAAAAGATTTAGTGACTGCCCGGCACGTCGCGATGTATCTCACCCGGACACTCACCAACGAAAGTTTGCCTGATATTGGCCGTGCTTTTGGCGGACGGGATCACTCATCGGTCTTGCATGCGACTAACAAGATTACCGAGAAGGCTGAGTCTGATGCACGCACAAAAGAAATGCTTGATGCCTTAACAGATGAGATTAAAAACGGGAAATAACGTGTGTGGATAACATGGGATAACCAGCGTGGTTTTCCCACAACGTTGTGAACAACTGTTTACTAGTCAGCAGTTACCCACATGGTGTTTTCCACAACTTAAACACCCCTTATTATTACTACTAGATATCTTTATTTAAATTATTTAAAAAGCTACCCAGCTAAGGGCCAAAAATAGAGGAGCATAATTATGCAATTTTCAATTAATCGCCAAGTGTTTATTAAGTCACTTAATGATGTCTCACGTGCGATTTCATCACGCACAACGATTCCTATTTTGACCAACATCAAAATTGTCTTGTCGCAAGATGAATTGATTTTGACGGGATCAAACAGTGATATTTCAATTGAAACGCGAATTGAACAATCTGATATGTCTGCACAATTAGTTATTGGCTCAACGGGTGGGATTACCTTACCAGCAACTTTTTTTGCCAATATCGTTAAAAATCTGCCAGCTGATGATTTAACGTTGGCCGTTGATGGGTTACGGGCAAGTATCACGTCTGGTGCTTCAGCCTTTACAATTAATGGGCAAGATGTGCGGAACTATCCACAATTGCCAGAATTAGACGATGTGCAAAGTTTGAGTGTTTCCGCAGCGCAATTGGTCGATATCATTTCACAAACTAAAATCTCTGCCTCAACACAAGAAAGTCGACCAATCTTAACAGGGATTCATTTGGCCTTAAATGGTAATGATGTGAAGGCCGTGACAACAGATTCACATCGTTTGTCACAACGCATTGTGACGTTGACGGGGACTGATGCACAAGTGAACGCGGATGTGATTATGCCAGCAAAGTCTTTCAATGAGTTGCAAAGTCTCTTAGAAGGGCAAGACCGCGTGGACATTAAGTTGGCCAAAAACCAAGCAGTCTTTGATCTGGGTCACACAACGTTTTATTCACGCCTGTTGGAAGGAAACTATCCAGAAACGGATCGATTAATTCCAACTGAAAGTACGACGCAGTTAACCATTGATGCGGGAACCTTACTTGGGGCCATCAACCGTGCGAGTCTGTTGAGTCACGAAAGCCGTAATAACGTAGTCCAATTGACCATGACCGATGGTGTCGTTACCCTAACTGGGACATCACAAGAAGTGGGGCAAGTGCAAGAAGAGTTACAAACAACGTCAGTTGAGGGTGAGAATCTAGAAATCTCATTTAACCCCGATTATGTCCGTGATGCGCTCCGTGTCTTTAACGGTAAGTTAGTTGATTTGAAATTTACCACGAATTTGCGACCATTCACGGTCACGCCGGCTGGAGAAGTGGATAATAAGCAGTTGCAACTCATTACACCAGTGCGAACGTTTTAATTCGTGATACGCGTTTTAAATAAAATTAAGTCAAAGTAAACCATTACCCTTAAAACGACCTAAAATCGCTTAAAGCTGATTTTAGGCCGTTTTTTTAAGAATTAGCGGTGAAAAAATGGTATAATACAAAGGTAACCGATATGACGAAAACGATAGAAATTACAACTGAATACATCACACTCACACAACTTCTAAAAGAAGAAAATATTATTTCTTCAGGTGGTCAAGCAAAATATTATCTGATGGATTTTCCTGTCTTACTCAATGGTGAACCGGAAAATCGTCGGGGGAAAAAGCTGTACGACCATGATGAAATCATCGTTGATGGCGAAACCTATATTATTTCGTTAGCTGAAAATGCTGATGAACTAATTGCTCAGGCACAACAAGAAAAGGATGAACGTGCCCTGGCCGCCAAGAAAACAGTCCGCGATGATCGCATCAAAGCGCAAAAAGCAGCGGTGGCAAAGGCGCGTAAAGAGGCACGCTTTGCTGAGTTGCGTAAACAAAACAGCTCACGTGCTGGTGGTTTTGGGCGACCAAAGCCAGGGCGTCGCAGTAACGGGCCAAAAGGACCGGGTTCTTGGAACTCACATCGTTAACGCTCACGAATTACCGGAATTATGCTGATTTGACGCTTGATTTTAGTGCGGGTGTGAATGTGTTTTTAGGTGAGAACGCGCAAGGCAAGACGAATTTGTTGGAAAGCATCTACGTCTTGGCTTTAGCGCGTTCTCATCGTACGAGTAGTGATAAAGATTTAATTCGTTGGCAAGCCAATTCGGCCACAATTAGTGGTCGCGTTAAGAAAAATGTCAGCGAAACACCGTTAGCTTTGCATTTTTCGACTAAAGGCAAAAAAGCACGGGTGAATCATTTAGAGCAATCAAAGCTATCACAATACATTGGCCAATTAAATGTCATTTTGTTTGCCCCTGAAGATTTGGATCTTGTTAAAGGTGCGCCCAGTGTGCGGCGACGTTTTATTGATATGGAGTTCGGTCAAATGAACCCACTGTATCTCTATAACACGACGCAGTATCGGCGCATCTTAAAGGATCGAAATGCGTACCTTAAACGTTTGCAAATGAAACAAACGACTGATAAGGTGTTTTTGTCGGTTTTGACAGCGCAATTAGTCGATGTTGGGGCCCAAGTTTTGCTCGCGCGTCGCAGATTTTTAGAACGTTTGCAAGCAGCGGCCCAGCCGATTCATGCAGAAATTTCTAATCAACAGGAAACGTTGACGCTAGCTTACCAAACTGGGGTTGCCTTTGAACGCGATGATGACCTTGAAACGGTTAAGGCAGCGTTTGAAGCGGCATTAGCGCGTCAGGAAGCCCGTGAGATTATGCAGGGTACTACCTTAGTGGGCCCACATCGCGATGACATTAAATTTATTGTCAACGAGAATGATGTTGCCGTTTTTGGCTCACAGGGTCAGCAACGCACAACAGCATTAGCGGTCAAATTGGCCGAAATTGACTTGATGCAGGAGGAGACGGGTGAATATCCCGTGTTGCTCTTAGATGACGTGTTAAGTGAATTAGATGCCAATCGACAAACGCATCTCTTATTAGCCATTCAAGATAAGGTGCAGACGTTTATTACGGCACCGACATTGAGTGATGTGGCGCGACAATTGATTCATACCCCGAAAGTGTTTCACGTGCAACATGGTGAAATTACGTTAGAAGAGCACGCTGAGTAATCAGCAGGTACATAAAGGATTTATTATGTCTGAAGAAAACAAGCATGATGTAGAAAATATTGACGGAATTGTCACAGATGACGAAGAAATTCGCAGTGCAAGCACGGTTGATGCGAATGCTGGTGATTATAATGCAGACCAAATTCAAGTCTTAGAAGGCCTTGAAGCCGTTCGTAAGCGTCCGGGGATGTACATTGGGACAACAACAGCCCAAGGCTTGCATCATTTGGTCTGGGAAATTGTGGATAACGGGATTGATGAAGCCTTGGCAGGCTTCGCGTCACATATTACCGTCACCATTGAAAAAGATAATTCAATTACCGTGACGGATGACGGTCGTGGGATTCCAGTTGACATTCAGACTAAAACTGGGAAGCCAGCGCTAGAAACTGTCTTTACCGTTTTGCACGCCGGTGGGAAATTCGGCGGTGGCGGCTATAAGGTTTCTGGGGGGCTACACGGTGTTGGGGCTTCGGTTGTTAACGCTTTGTCGACTGACTTAGATGTTCGGGTTGTGCGAGATGGCCAAGTCTACTACATGGACTTTCAAGTTGGCCGTGTGAATACCAGCATGGTGAAACTAGATGAAGTGCCAACTATTGAACGTGGCACGATTGTGCACTTTAAGCCAGATGCCGATATTTTCCGTGAAACAACGGTCTATAATTACAACACGTTGTTAACACGTGTGCGTGAATTGGCTTTCTTGAACAAGGGCTTGCGCATTTCCATTACGGATAAGCGTCCGGAAGAACCAGTCACAGAAAGTTTCTACTTTGAAGGTGGCATTAAAGAGTATGTCAACTATTTGAATGCCGAGAAAACGGTTGTTTTCCCTGAACCAGTCTATGTTGAAGGGGAAGAAAATGGGATTGTTGTCGAAGTTGCCTTGCAGTACACGACAGACGTCAAAGATAGTCTACGGACGTTTACCAACAACATTAACACCTATGAAGGTGGGACCCATGAAACAGGCTTTAAAACAGCGCTAACGCGTGTGATTAACGATTATGCGCGTAAGAATGGGCAGTTAAAGGAAAACGCTGAAAGCTTGACAGGTGAAGATGTCCGTGAAGGCATGACGGCCATTGTCTCAATCAAGCATCCTGACCCACAATTTGAAGGTCAAACCAAGACAAAGCTTGGTAATTCTGATGCGCGTCAGGCTACTGATCGGATGTTTTCTGAAACATTCAGCCGTTTCATGATGGAAAATCCGTCTGTGGCCAAGCAAATTGTTGAAAAGGGTATTTTAGCGCAAAAGGCTCGCCTTGCTGCTAAGCGTGCGCGTGAAATGACACGCAAGCAATCTGGCTTAGAAATTGGTAATTTGCCAGGTAAATTGGCCGATAATACGTCAAATGACCCAGCGATTTCGGAATTATTTATTGTCGAGGGTGACTCGGCCGGTGGTTCAGCCAAGCAAGGGCGTAATCGTTTGACGCAAGCCATTTTGCCGATCCGTGGTAAAATCCTGAACGTTGAAAAGGCAACCTTAGATAAGGTGTTGGCCAACGAAGAAATTCGTACCATTTTCACTGCAATGGGCACTGGTTTTGGGGATGAGTTTAACGTCGAAAAAGCGAATTACCATAAAGTCATTATCATGACGGATGCCGATGTCGATGGCGCTCATATTCGCACGTTGCTATTAACGTTGTTCTACCGTTATATGCGACCATTGATTGATGCCGGCTACATTTATATCGCTCAGCCACCATTGTATGGGGTGGCTTTGGGTAATTCAAAGACCCGAGAATACCTTGACTCAGATGAAGAGTTAGAGGACTTTTTGGCACAATTACCTGCAAATATTAAGCCAAAGGTTCAACGTTATAAGGGACTTGGGGAAATGGATTTTGATCAGTTAGCTGATACAACCATGGATCCCTTGCACCGGCGATTGTTGCGGGTTGATCCTGCCGATGCCGAAGCAGCCGATAGTATCTTTGATATGTTGATGGGTGACGATGTCGCACCACGTCGTGAATTTATTGAAGAAAATGCTGTCTTCGTTGAAAACTTAGACATTTAATTAATGCGTATTTGGCGGTCATAACAGCTTAAAACGCTATGGCTGCTTTTTTGCAGCATCATGCTATCGCAGAAGAACTTTACAAGGAGTAAACAATGTCTGAACAAAATGACGCGCGTATTCGTAATGCGAATTTGTCAGAACAAATGAAAACATCATTCTTGTCATACGCTATGTCAGTAATTGTGGCGCGTGCCTTGCCTGATGTCCGTGATGGTATGAAGCCAGTTCATCGTCGTATTTTGTATTCAATGATTGAACAAGGTAACACACCCGATAAGCCGCATAAAAAATCAGCGCGTATTGTCGGGGATGTCATGGGTAAATATCATCCGCACGGTGATTCAGCGATCTATGAATCAATGGTGCGGATGGCGCAACCATTCTCATACCGACACATGCTAGTCGACGGTCACGGTAACTTTGGCTCTGTCGATGGCGATGGTGCTGCGGCGATGCGTTATACCGAAGCCCGTTTGTCAAAAGTGGCGATGGAGATGGTCCGTGATTTAAATAAAGATACGGTCAACTTCGTTCCCAACTATGATGGTGAAGAACGTGAGCCAGAAGTCTTACCAGCTCGGTTCCCAAACCTGTTGGTTAACGGGGCAACCGGTATTGCGGTTGGGATGGCAACCAATATTCCAACCCATAATTTAGGGGAAGTAATTTCAGCTATTCACGTCTTAATGAATAATCCTACGGCCACGACGTCAGATTTGATGGAAGCTTTACCAGGCCCAGATTTCCCTACTGGTGGGATTGTGATGGGTAAGTCTGGTATTCGTCGGGCCTATGAAACTGGCCGTGGGCGGGTAACCGTTCGTGCCAAAGTGGATATTGAGCAGACAAAGACTGGTAAAGAACAGATTATCGTGACGGAATTACCTTATGCCGTCAATAAAGCCCGTTTAATTGAACGAATTTCCGAATTGGCACGTGATAAGCGCATTGAAGGCATTACAGGTATCCGTGATGAATCAGATCGTGACGGTTTGCGAATCTCAATTGATGTGCGTCGTGATGCGTCAGCCAGTGTTATTTTGAATAACTTGTATAAGGAAACGTTGCTGCAAACGAACTTTAGCTTCAACATGTTGGCGATTAATGGTGGTAAGCCACAAACCATGAGTTTGAAGGCTATTTTGGAAGCCTACCTGACGCACCAACGTGAAGTCATTCGTCGTCGAACAGCCTTTGACTTACAAAAGGCCCAAGCACGCGCCCACATTTTAGAAGGGTTACGTATTGCCTTAGACCATATCGACGCCATCATCACGATCATTCGGTCATCGGCGACTTCTGAAGAAGCCAAGACCCGTTTGATTGATGGCTATGCTTTATCAGATAAGCAAGCGCAAGCGATTTTGGATATGCGTTTGGTCCGTTTGACCGGTTTGGAACGTGACAAGATCGAAGATGAGTATCAAAAGTTAGTCGAATTGATTGCTGATTTGAAGGACATTTTGGCCCATCAAGAGCGTGTCGATCAATTGATTTACGATGAATTACTCGAAATCCAAACGAAATTTGGTGATGAACGTCGTACAGAGCTTCAAGTTGGGGATGTGACAACCCTGGAAGATGAAGATCTGATCGAAGAAGAAGATGTGATTATCACGTTGACGCGTAATGGTTACATTAAGCGTGTCCCACAAGCGGAATTTAAGGCACAAAACCGTGGTGGCCGTGGTGTGCAAGGCATGAATGTCAATGATGAAGACTTTGTGGACCAAATGGTTGCCACATCAACGCATGATACGTTGCTTTTCTTCACTAATAAGGGCAAAGTATACCGGATGAAGGGGTATGAAGTGCCAGAATATGGCCGTCAAGCCAAGGGAATTCCTGTTGTAAACCTATTGCATTTTGAAGGCGATGAAAAGATCCAAACAGTCATCAATGTGCGTGGGGAAGCAACAGACAGTCATGATTACTTGTTCTTCGTGACGCGTCTAGGCGTCGTTAAGCGGACAGCGGTCAGTGAATTTGCCAATATTCGAACGAACGGTTTGAAGGCCTTAACGTTGCATGACGATGATGAAGTTTTGTCTGTTCAAATTACGGATGGGACACAAAGTGTGTTAATTGCAACAAAGGACGGTTATTCTGTGCGCTTTGTTGAAGCAGATGTCCGAATCATGGGTCGTGCTGCTGCCGGTGTGCGTGGAATTCGTTTGCGCGAGAATGACTTAGTCATTGGCGCAGACGTCGTGGACGACACCGAGAACGTGCTGGTCATCACGGAAAAAGGTTACGGGAAGCAAACACCAGCTACTGAGTATCCAATCAAGGGTCGTGGCGGTAAAGGTATCAAAACAGCGAATATTACTGATAAAAACGGTGTGTTAGCTGGGATGACGATCGTCCGCGGTGATGAGGATATTATGGTGACAACGACACAAGGCGTGATGATTCGCTTTGTCGTGGCATCCGTGAGCCAAACTGGTCGTGCAACCCTGGGTGTGCGTTTGATTCGCTTAGAAGATGGTGCCAAAGTGGCAACATTAGCAAAGGTTGAACACGAAACAACGGAAGATGTTTCACGTGAAACAGAAGAAGTGATTGAACAAACGACTCAAATCGTTGAACAATTAACGGATGATTTAGAAGATTAATCAAGCATCATCCAGACATACAAAAAGCCCGCTGATGATCATCAGCGGGCTTTTTGTGCGCTATAAACAGTGTTTATGCGCTTGCTAACGGGATACTAAATGATACGAGGCAATGACTGTTTACACACACCAATTATTCATCATCTGGTGTAACGTCACGCCGTGCCCCTGTTTCATAAGTATGATAGGTGGTTTGACGTGGTTCATCGGGGATGATAATCCAAGCCAAAAGATAGAAAATAATGCCTGGAAAGGCCATTAGAGAGATAATCACGTAAATAATACGGGTTAAGGTCACATCCCAACCGAAATATTCGGCAATCCCACCTAGAACGCCGCCGAGAATACGGTTTGAACGAGAACGTGTTAAATGCTTCTTTTTTGACATGATAGGTCTCCTTTTATTGAATGAAAAATTGTATGGTGACAGTGATAATGTGCAGCGTTAGTAGACTTTGATGGTACCCAAATCCACTGAGGCCGCAATGGTAAATTCTGGCATTTGACCAGTAAACCCACGCTTTTCCTGCGGCGTATTGTGGTTAAAATGCCTATCAGGTCGGTTAGGCATGGTCACATTGCCTGATTGTGACGAGAGATCAAAATAGTAATCTTGCGTATCAGGCGTCGTTAGACGAATGTCACCGCTTAGAGCTTGTAATTGCAAGTCGTGCGTGAGTGTCTGAATTTTGAGGCGCAGAGTACCAGATGTCGTGTTAAATTGCCCACCGCCGATAAAGTGATCAACTTTAATTGTGCCAGATGTTACGTTGATTTGACTGTGTGGTAACGTCACATGGTCAAGTTGGATGCGACCAGCTTGATTGGTCATCTTAGCGTGATCAATGGTGATATCTCGGCCGTTGACGTCACTGGCTTTGAAATCCCAATTGGCTTCGTGGACTTGAAGATGCTTGACGTGGAAGCTACCTGCCGTCAGGGTTAAATTAAAGGTTTTCAGGGTGAGGTTTTTTGCGGTCACTTGACCGGCGTGATTTGTAACCGTCAGATGGCCATCGGAAAAGTTTTGTGGCAAACCGATATTCACGTGGACTTTCACTTGAAAGAGTCGTGGCGTGTCACCTTGGGTGACCACCACTTGATCCGGCGTTTCGGATACTGATGCAAAATAGCGCTGATTATCGCGACTGAAAAATTCATCAATGGTTACGAGATCCGTCTTATCGTTACGATAAAAATTTAAGGTAGCATTTTTATAATTTAAAACGAGTGCTTGATCGGTAACGGGCAGCTGAATACTGTGATGTGCAGCAGTCCAATGTGGGGAATTGGTTGATTCCTGCTCGGTAAAAGTTGCGGTATCGTCAGTGGTATCAAAGGCGTAGAATTTACGACCGACCCGTGCACCAGCGCGGTCGACATGAAGCCAATCACCAAATTGCACTTTATTATTTTTACCATCAAGGATAATATCGTCACCTAAGCGGACACCTTGACCATTAATGTGCAGATTACCAAGGCGCAAGCCATCATCTGACAAATCAAAGAAGCGGGCTGTCGCATCTTGCGTTGTCTCATCATCAGACGCAGTTTGTTGGGTATGTGAATCACTCATTTCTTGTAAAATAGTGTCAATATCTCCTAACTGCGCAAAGGTGTCATCGAGTGCTTCTTCATGTGATTTGTCTTGTTGGGCAAAATCTTGATAGGCATCTAGCAAATCAGCCACGAGTTCTTCTTTAAATTCAGTAAGTTGCGGATTAGGCGTATATTTTGAAAAAATAACGTCTAGGCGAGTACGTATCGCGAGTTCAATTGAGGTCATTATTTGTCTCCTTCTGCAATCGTGCCAGTGATGAGCTGGCTAATCACATCTTTTGCAAATTGCCAGTCAACAATCGCTTGTTGGAGGTGTTGTTGGCCAGTAGCAGTAATTTTATAGTATTTCCGGCGAGCCCCTTGGGTTTCATCGCCCCAATAACTGGTAATATCACCACTTTTTTCTAAACGCCGAAAAGCCGTGTATAAAGTTGCTTCGTTCAGTTCATATTGTTGCTGGCTGAGTAAGCGAACTGATTTGGCGACTTGATAACCATAAGAATCCTGTTGTTGGAGAATATTGAGAATCATGGTATCAATGTGACCACGAATAAGGTCTTTAGAAATTGACATCTTATTGTCCTCCACTTAATCTTGCGTTTATTATAGGAAAAATTACTGTGTTTGTCAAAGTAATTTGTTAAACAGAGTAAAAAAGACAACCAAGCAATGGTTGTCTTTTTTTAACCTAGGGTATGCCATATGGCGAGTGGTTGGCTTGTCAAAACACGTAACCGTTTTTGATAATCAGTTAAGGGTTCCGGCTTTTTTTGGCTCATCCAAACCGAGATAAGGCCAGTTAAGGTTTCGATGTAGTATTCCGTACCCAGGACATCTTGCGCCGCCCGTGGTTGATATTTAATCAAAAGGGACTTATATTTGGCTTTCAAAAATTGTACCCACACCCCACGAATATAGGGTCGCGTATATAAGATATGGAGAACTTTGTGTTCTTGATAAAGTAAGGGCGTCATATCATTGATAAAAACCGTTAAAATATCAGGTTCAACGGCTAAGCGCGACTCGATTTTGGTTTTAATGTTATCATCGACAGCATTAATAGTGGCATAAGCTAAATCATCGAACGTTGGGAAATAAGCCATGACACGTTCAATGGATAGGCCAGCCAATTTGGCAATGGTTGCCATTGTCGGGATTTTATCAGCACTCGCGCGCATACTTTTAATGAAAGCGGCTAAAATGAGTTGTTCGTCATCGAGATCTTGACTGTTTTGGTCGCTGGGCATAAAAAAATTCAGTGGTAAATGAAACGTTTCAATGATTGTGAGCATCATTTCAGCGGTAGGGTGGCTTTTAGCCCGTTCCCAATTGGAAACGGATTGATAGGAAATAAACAGTTTGTCAGCAAATGTTTGTTGGGTCAAGCCAAGTGATTTTCGTAGCGCTTTAATTTGGTTACCAATCGCCATTATTTTTCCTCAAATGTTATCTTTTAAATGATGCAGGGCATGTACTAAACACGTTCATCATACACTAACTGGTTTAAAAAACCTAGTTGTCAATCGATTAATTGTGCCATTACGGCCTGTAGACGTTGCTTTAATAGGGTATCATCCGCGGGGAGTTGCGAATAACTTAAACGGACATGGTTACTGTGACGACCAAATAAGAAATCTGGTAAAACCAGCAGTTGCTGATCGAGAAACACTTGATAATCAGCGCGGGTCATTGTCGATTTGGTTAAAATATGGAGCCACAGCGTATTGCCTAAAGTCGGGATTTTATAGGCCAATTGGCCTTGTGATACAAAGGGTGCGAGCAGGTGTAATAGCCGTTGACGGGAGTGCGCTAATTGGTGTTGCTGCTGGGCGACCAAGTCGGCCAAGTTGGGTTGGCTTAAGAGTTGGGTCGCCAGATACTGGGAAAAAATACTGATGCCGGATTCCATTTCTTGGCGAATTTCTGATAAGCGCGAGACGATGGCTGGTGGGGCAATCAACCAACCAATTCGGGTGTCAGCACCACTAAACTCGGAAAGAGAGCCGATATAGATCACATTATTGGGATCCAATTGTTTAAGCGTGGGGATACTTTGCTGACTAAGCGCGAGCGTGAAGCCAAAAGGATCGTCTTCAACAATGGGTAAATTGAGTTGCCGGCACCGCGCAATCAGGGCGTGCCGCTCGACTAATGGCATGGTTTGAGTCGTGGGGTTTTGATTGGTTGGATTGACAAAGACGAATTTTAAATGGTGTTGGTAATATAAATGCTGCAAATCGTCGAGGGATAACCCGCCATTTTTTGTGCGTGGCACGCCAAAAACCCGAATACCGGCGACTTGAAATAAGGCAAGTTGGTACAAATAAGACGGCGATTCAATGGCAATGGCATCACCATAGGATAATAATCCTTGGGCAATTAAGAAAAAGGCTTGCTGGGCGCCAGCAGTAATCAGGAGTTGCTCATCTGGCAGGGGTTGGTTGAGATAGGGGTGCAAGTGTCGTCTGATTTGTGCTTTTAATGCGGGACTACCACTCATTGCGTTGGCAGTATTTTGTTGCAGTAGCGTGGCCATGGCGATACTTGGGAGTGCTAGCTGACGTAAAGGTGCATTTTCGGTCTGACTGTCGGCTAAATTTAAAACTTCCGGCTGTTGGCGCAAGTGTTTGAGCTGTACCATAAAGCTTTCCGGATCACTTAAACAATCCGTTGTAAAATAGTTTCGCCAGTTGACATGTGCTGATAAAACACCCCATTTGCCCGAGTTAACCCAAGTGCCACTCCCTTGTTGCCGGAGTAAAATGCCTTGGCTGACTAATTCATTGAGTGCGTGTTGAACGGTCGAGCGATTAATTCCTAAGTCTTGTGCGAGGCGGCGTTCTGGCGGCAGTTGTTCACCTGGTAGTAAGGCGCCTTGTTCAATCCCTTGTAAAATGACATTAATCAGCTGCAAATAGACGGCCTTTTTGTCGTGTGATGGTAGTTGCCAGCGCAAGATCGGTGCTCCTTTTAAATTGGTTGGTCAAAAATTAAACCAATTGGTTGTTCTCAGTCAATTCAGCATAACTTAAAATAGAATGAAATTCAAATCACAAACATTAGAGGAGTATGAATCATGGAAAAAGGCACCACATTGGTTAAGCGCGGGATGGCACAAATGCAAAAAGGCGGCGTGATTATGGACGTTGCCAACGTCGAACAAGCAAAAATTGCTGAAGCAGCTGGTGCGGTGGCTGTCATGGCCTTAGAACGTGTCCCATCTGATATCCGAGCTGCTGGCGGTGTCGCACGCATGTCTGATCCAGCCATGGTCGAACAAATTATGGCCGCCGTGACGATTCCGGTGATGGCAAAAGCACGCATTGGGCATTTTGTTGAAGCCCGTGTGTTAGAAGCGGTTGGCGTGGATTACATTGATGAAAGTGAAGTGCTAACCCCAGCAGATGACACCTATCACATTGATAAAACGGACTTTGAAGTGCCGTTTGTGTGTGGCTGCCGTGATCTTGGCGAGGCCTTACGCCGGATTGGTGAAGGGGCTTCAATGCTACGGACCAAAGGCGAACCAGGGACAGGCAATATTATTGAAGCGGTTCGCCACATGGAAAAAGTTAATGAACAAATTGCGCAAGTGCAAGCGGCCAACCCGAATCAATTAATGACGATTGCCCGTGATTTGCGGGCACCGTATGATTTGGTGACCTACGTTCATGAACATGGTAAGTTACCAGTCATTAATTTTGCCGCGGGCGGTGTGTCTACACCAGCAGATGCTGCATTGATGATGAACCTTGGCGCTGATGGGGTGTTTGTGGGTTCAGGTATTTTCCACTCAGAAAATCCCGAAAAATTTGCCAAAGCCATTGTGGCTGCAACGGCGAATCCTACCGATTACGATTTGATTGCCGAAGTGTCAAAAAATATTGGTAAGCCTATGAAGGGGATTGAAATAGCCACGCTCTCAGAAGACCAAAAAATGGCTAGTCGTGGCATCTAAGGGAGAATGGGAATGATTGTTGGCGTATTGGATTTACAAGGGGCAGTCAGTGAACATGTTGACATGTTGGTACAGTGCCAAGTTGAAGTGCAGTTAATCAAAAAAGTGGCGGATTTAACGGGTATTGATGGGGTGATTATTCCTGGTGGGGAGAGTACAGTGATTTACAAATTGCTCGTACAAGAACACCTACTTGAGCCGTTAAGACAGCTGATTCAGACTGGCTTACCAGTTTTTGGCACCTGTGCCGGAATGGTGCTTTTAACCCAATCCAAGGCATTTGGCGCGTTACCAGCAACGGTGGTGCGTAATGGCTTTGGTCGGCAAAAAGATAGTTTTGAGCAAGCCATTTCGGTGGTTGGATTTGATGAACCGTTTCATGGTGTGTTCATTCGGGCGCCGTATCTGACAGCTGTTAATGAATCGGTGACTGTTTTGGCCACAATTGATGACGAAAAGGTGATCGCGGCACAATATGCGCATATTTTAGTGACCGCTTTTCATCCAGAATTGACAGCTGATACACGTTTTCATGAAAAATTTATTCAGTTAATTGCGAATAAATGACTTTTTATAACACAATTGTCATAAAAAGTCACGCATATATTTTACGTCAAAAAATAGCGTTACAAATTGAATTTTTTAAGCCGACAATTTGATAGAATACTAGGTGAGGCTGTTACATATTGAAACAGAGTTCTCAAACTAGGGGTACCTATGCTAAACATTTACCTTAAGACAGACTTTGGGTCAGGGTAGTGATGAGTGGTGTAGGTTTTTTATTGTCTAAAATTAAAAAACCCCAGGCACCGCTACACGCGGTGCCTGGGGTTTTACTGTGGCCAAGATTGTATAGGGATGCGGGTAAGATGCTGAATACGCCGTTGAAAAGCTGCCAATGGTTCGGGGTGTATGGCACTCAACCACACAGAAATGAACGTAATGAGCACGTCAAGCAAGTAGGTAGCGTCGATGGCTTTTGGTTGCCATTGTTGGATGAGCTGTTTGTAGCGTCCTTTAATAAAACGTAACCAAGTGTCTTTCAAGTAGGGGCGGGTGTATAACAGGTGCAATTTCTCACGTTCGGCATACAAGCGTGGCGCCATATAGGTTGAAAAAATTGTGATCAAATCTTCGTGTGCGATAAGATGCATTTCAACGGTGGGTTTAATTTGGTCGTCAACGGTGACCATAAACTGATTAACGAGTGCCTCATAATTTGGAAAGTGTTGGCAAATTTGCGCGATTGAGAGATTCGCAAACTGGGCAATTGTGGCATAACTTGGCGGTTTACTGGCACAATACATGAGACTCTCCAAAAAACCACGTAAGATTTGTTCTTTTTCTTGCGTGCATTGTTGTTGTTTTGATTGTGTGATGAAAAAGTCATGTGGTAAGTGATATTTTTCAAGGATGGCAAGCAACATATCAGCGGTGGGCTGACTTTGATGGCGCTCCCAATTGGAGACAGCTTGATAGGAAATATAAAGCGTATCTGCCAAATCGCGTTGGGTGAGCCCTTTTGACTGTCTTAGCAATTTAATCTGGTGACCAATTGTCATAATTTTCTCCAAGCGTTTTGATGCGATCTTCGTACAATGATAGTATTGGCAGAAACCCAATAGTACATGTCGTGGTAGGCAGACGAAAATAAGGAGAAAATGATGTTGAATCAGACACGTTATCAGCAAATGACCATTGCACAGTTAAAGCAAGTTACTGGCGGCCATCAATTACCTCAAAATTTAACAGCACTTAGAACAGGGGCTCGACTTAGCCGTCGGGATTTGGCGGAAAAGTTAAATGTTTGTACCTCAACCATTGCGCGCTATGAAGAAGGTAAGCGAGTACCAGATGTTGATTTAATTATTCAAATGGCGGAGCTATTTAACACGACTTGTGACCGCATGTTGAAATAACGACCATGACTAATCTAAAACCTATTATAAACGGATAAAGTGATAAGCAGCATGCCGATATGGTATTTGCTGAAACATAAGATGACACAACAAAACTTCCAATATATCGCACAAGAAGATGAAATGGCATGTGGGCTGGCAGCCCTAGCCATGGTTATGGCTCATTATGGGACATCGCCAGCGCTGTCACGGCTACGCCAATTGACGCAGACTAATGCGTTAGGCACAACAGCCTATGGGTTAATGTCAGCAGCACAAATGCTTCATTTTGACACGTTGGCTCTGCAAGCAGATCAGACGTTATTAACCCAACCTGATTTACTGTTGCCATTTATTGCCCATGTCCGACAACCTACTGGCGACTATCATTATGTCGTGGTTTACAGGCGAGCTGGGCAGGACTTATGCATTGCAGATCCAGATCCTGCAGTTGGGAAAATTAAGCTGTCGTTGCCAGCATTTAGTCGTATGTGGACTGGGGTTGCTTTGTTCATCACACCACCGTCGGCAAGCATCTAATGGCACAAAAAAACTGCCAAAAGACAGGCAGCTTGTTTTCGGATGGGCTTATTCACGAATCGCCAGCATAATAATACCGCCTACCATCAACGTCAACCCTAACAGTTGGCTTGGCGTGGGGAGCGCATGTCCAAGAAACATGAGGCTGAGGAGCACGGAAAACACCACTTCCATGGATTGTGTCGCTTCAACGGCGGCTAATTCTCGCATATTATGCGCAGCAAGTTGAGTGGCTTTAAAAAAGAGTACGGTTGCAATAACGCCAGAAGATAAGGCGACGACAAAGGTATTGATGACTTGACCCATATGCGGCAAACCGACCTGATGATAGGAAAGTCCGGCAATTAAAAGCCATACAGGATAAGAACAAATTAACATCGCCAGCACTTTTTCGGTTGCCGTCATGCTCGGATCAACCACTGCCATAATTTTACGATTACCCAGCGGATAAGCGACGGCCCCAAGCATGATGGCCCCAATCGCCAGCAGCATTGGCGTGATATGTTGTAAGTGGTAGAGAAAAGCGGCGACAGTTAGCAAAACACCTAGTAAAATGACTAACATCCACGGCAGCGATGCCAGTGGGATTTTTAACGCTTGCCGTTGCCCGTTTGGTCGTGTGACTTTAACTAATGGGGTGGTTAACACCCCAAAGATAATCGTGAGTTGCCAAGTTGCTGAAATCAGCCAACCAGGGAGATAATCAACTGCCCAACTCAGGGGTACATAAAACAACACAAAGCATACTTGTGACCAGATGAGCCACGCTATTAAGTTTTGTTTGATGAAGGCTAGGATGCGTGCCAAATTGGAACCTAAATAACGATTCACAATCAGCATTAAGGGGAGCATCCAAAGATAACGTAGGGCAGCAGTATAGCCCCAGTAACCTTTGGCATTGGCCATGACTTCGTTAACGATAAATGTGATCGAAAAGAAAAAAGCGGCCACAATACCGATACTAATGGCTTTTAAACGGTTTGACATCGCAACCTCCAAAAAGTAATTTAGGCGATATAAGGCCATTCTACCAGAGAAAACGGGGATGACTAGAAATAATGTGAGTGTTGCTGTCATGGACGAAGCATTCATGCCGTAATTCTGATAAAAATCACATATTGATCAGATTATCTGATATAATAAAAACATCATCAGTTGATAAAGACACAGATTGGCGCGTCAAAGAAAGTTAGTGGGTGCTGTGAACTAGCCCGCCGCTGTGCTCGAGTTACACAACATTAAGTAGTATGACGTCTGCCGCGATAAGGCGTAATAAGTGGTAGGTCCGATGACTTACAATTTAGGTGGTACCACGGTTAAAACCGTCCTATAGTTATTATAGGACGGTTTTTGCTATTTTAACGACAACAAAGGAGAGACAGATGAATTTTATTGAAGATCTAAAATGGCGTGGCGCGTTAAATCAGGTCACAGACGAAGCAGGGTTATTAGAAGCAATGGCCGATGGCAAGATTGGTGCTTACGTTGGGACAGACCCGACTGCTGATTCTTTGCATCTTGGCCACTTGATTCCCTTTATGGTGTTAAAGCGTTTCCAAAACGCTGGTGGTAAGGCAGTGATTATTGTTGGTGGGGCGACAGGTGCCATTGGCGACCCACGGCCCACGACAGAACGTCAACTTTTGACACCTGAACAATTAGCTGAAAACGAAAAGGGCATCACAGCGCAAGTGACAAAGCTCTTTGGTGATGATGACACCCGTATTGTGAATAACAATGATTGGCTAGGCAAGCTAACATTGACAGACTTTTTGCGTGATTATGGGAAGTTGTTCTCAATTAACGTGATGTTGAAAAAGGATGTCGTGGCGTCACGTTTGGAAACAGGGATTTCATTTACTGAATTTACTTACCAAGTGCTACAAGGGATTGATTTCCATGAATTGTGGCGTCGCGAAGACGTTAAGTTGCAAATTGGTGGTTCTGATCAATGGGGTAACATCACGTCTGGGATTGATTTGATTCATTCACTTGAAGGCAATGATGCGAAGGCCTTTGGGCTCACCATTCCTTTGATGACAGATTCAACTGGTAAGAAGTTTGGTAAATCTGAAGGGAACGCTATCTGGTTGGATCCAAAGAAGACCTCACCTTATACTTTCTACCAATTCTGGTTGAATCAAAGTGATGCTGACGTGGTGAAGTACTTGAAGTATTTCACTTTCTTAAGCGTGGATGAAATTGAGGCGTTGGCGAAGGCCGTTGAAACCAACCCAGGTGACCGTTTGGCACAACGTCGTTTGGCACAAGAAGTGACGAAGTTTGTCCATGGTCAAGCAGCTGTTGAAGACGCAGAAAAGTTATCAGCTGCTCTCTTTAGTGGGGATGTGGCAACGCTTTCGGCTGCGCAAATTGGTGATGCCTTTGGTGGCGTACCAAGCTTTGACACACCTAATGAAATCAAGAATGTGGTTGACTTCTTGGTTGATGGTGGTGTGGAACCATCAAAGCGTCAAGCACGAGAAGACGTGACGAACGGCGCTATTACAATCAATGGTGAAAAAGTGACCGATGTCGCAGCTGAAGTAGACCCTTCAACACACTACGATGGGCAATTTGTATTGGTCCGTCGTGGGAAAAAGAAGTATTTCCTCGGCAAAGTAAAATAATCAAAAAGCACGCTTTTAGCGTGCTTTTCGTTTACAATAAATATGAGTATCATAAGAGAAAGGTGAGCAAAATATGAAAATACTCATGTACAATACAGTTGCCGAAGAACACCCTTTTGTGACCGCTTGGATGGCCAAAACAGGGCACGAGGTGGTCACATTATCCGAACCGTTAACGGTTGACAATGCGGGACAAGCCGCGGGCTTTGATGCGGTCAGCACGCAACAGACAACGGCAATGCCAGCGCCAGTGTATCAGATACTCGCTGAGAACGGGATTAAACAAATTGCCTTGCGCCAAGTTGGCTATGATGTTTTTGATGTACCCGCGGCCTTTGGTCAAAAAATTCGACTTTCTAATGTTGCGGCCTATTCACCACGGGCAATTGCCGAATATACCTTAACCCAGTTATTTAATATTTTACGGCATAACAAGCAGTTTGAGCGCGCCATGGCAACCGGCGATTACACATGGGCAGCTGGTGGCCAAGCACGAGAAATTTATCAGTTAACAGTTGCTATTATTGGCGTTGGTCGCATTGGCTCAGCTTTTGCGCAAATGTTGCATGCTTTGGGAGCCAAAGTGTTAGGCGTTGACCCAGTTTATCGTGCGCAGAACGAAGCTTTTGTCGAATACACAACATTAGATGATGCTTTGGCACGCGCCAATGTGATTAGTTTTCATACCCCTTTAAATGAGGAAACGCGCAACTTAGCGGATCAAGCTTTTTTTGACAAAATCCAACCAGGTACCATCCTATTAAACATGGCACGTGGGGAAATTGTCGATATGGCAGCTTTAGAAACTAGTTTGAATACCGGTCAATTATACGGTGCAGCGGTTGATGTGACGCCCAATGAAAATGCGTTTATGAACCAAAAGCAGGCAGTGACGGATTTACCAGAAAATATTCAGCGACTAACGCAATTGGATAATTTTTATTTATCGCCACACATTGCTTTTTATACGAATACAGCCATTAAAAATATGGTTGAAATGGCGTTAAACGATGCAGTGGCCCTTGCTAATGGTGGGTATACGGATAATGAAATTCTACGGTAGATTGGATAATTTATCGGACGGGTGTTACAAAGAAAAATATTAGAAAAAAATCAGGCAAATTTTCTGAAAAAACAACCAAATGACGGTTGTTTTTTTTTAGGGTCTGATTGATAATAAAGGTTATGTAATAACTATGTTGGCAATCGTATGGCAATTGTTGAGGGAGAAGCAATATGAAGATTGGCTTTGTTGGAACGGGCGTCATGGGCACTGGCATGATTAATAATTTATTAGCCGCCAAGCACGACGTGATCGTGTATAACCGAACACGTGAGAAGGCGGACGATGTGATTGCCAATGGCGCACGTTGGGCAGATTCGCCAGCTGCAGTTGCTCAGGCTGCTGACATAACATTTACCATGGTTGGCTATCCAAAAGACGTGGAAGCGGTGTGGACTGGTCAAGACGGGCTATTTTCTGGCGCCAAGTCTGGTGATATTTTGGTTGATATGACGACCTCTACACCTAAATTAGCTGAAAAGCTTGCCGCAATGGGGCAAGCTCTTGGGATTGGTGTGCTTGATGCACCGGTTTCAGGTGGTGATATTGGCGCTAAAAATGGCACCCTATCCATCATGGTTGGTGGTGAATTGGCCACGTATGACCAAGTGTTGCCCATTTTTCAAGTCATGGGGCAAAATATTGTACTTGCTGGTGATGCCGGTAAGGGTCAGCACATGAAAATGAGCAACAATATTGGGGTTGCTGCAACAGTTATTGGGATGGCAGAGTCGATGGCCTATGCTAAGGCGGCGGGCCTAAATCTTGACGCTGCTTACAATATCTGGCGGAATGGTGCAGCAGGTTCATGGTCAGTCACAAATTATATGCCACGAATTATGGCAGATGATTTTTCGGCTGGTTTTTATGTAAAACATCTATTGAAAGATTTGCGCATTGCATTAGATGCAGCTGCTGAGATGGACATTGATCTACCAGGCACAGCACTGGCAGAACAATTGTTTGCTAAACTCAATACAGCTCATGGCGATGAGGGTGTGCAAGCCATTGTCAAGTTATGGGCGTCATTTGCGTCAGCATAATAGCATGTTTCACGTGAAACGTCGTTTGGGGAGCAACTTAGAATTCAATTTTGATTGTGAGGGAGAGAATGTATGGCAATTAAAAGGAATATGATTTTAGGGATCGTGGCCACATTTATTGTGTCAGTTATTGCAAAATATTTAGCTGTCTGGTTACCTTTTCTAGGGGGCGAGGCGATTGCGATGCTGATTGGTATTGTCCTCGGTAATACCATCTTGCGTCACGAAAAATTTGCCCCTGGTATGAAGTGGGCGGAAAAGTATCCAATTGAAATCGGCATTGCGTTGATGGGGCTAACGGTTACGTTGAGAACTATTGAAAATCTTGGTTTAAACGGGATTGCGTTCATCTTAATTCAAATGGCCTTAACAATTGTTGTTGTCCTTTGGATGGGTGGTCGCTTGTTCAAAGTGTCTGATAAGTCAGCGATGTTAATGGGCGCTGGAAACGCCGTCTGTGGTTCAAGTGCGATTGCTTCTGTCGCCCCAGCTATTGGGGCCAATGATGACCAACGCCGGACTGCCGTGGCCACGGTTAGTTTGACTGGTGTTGTGTTATTGCTTTTGTTACCAGTTATTGGACCGGATTTGGTTGGTAATAACAATCTCTTGTTGGGTGCCTTAGTCGGTGGTACTTTGCAGTCAGTTGGTCAAGTAGTCGGAACAGCCACTTTGATTAACCAATCAGTTGTCACATACGCCACATTGTTCAAGATGCTACGTGTCATTCTGTTAACTGTTGTGGTAGTGATCTTTGCCAAAATGGCACAACGCAGTGATAAGAGCATCGAAGCAGCGGCTAAAGGCGTTTCTGTCCCTTGGTTTGTCATCGCGTTCTTGGCATTCTTGCTCTTGGCTAGTTTTGTGAAGTTACCGGACGTTGTGACGCACTCAGCCCATGAAACGGCTAGTTTCTTCGGTGTTGTTAACTTGGCCGGTATTGGTCTGAACCTTAAGTTTGAAACCATTAAAAATTCTGGTGGTAAGTTCTTGTCTTATGGCTTACTCACCGGTGTCATGCAGGTTATCTTAGCTGTGGCCTTGATTAAGGTACTATTTTAATTAAGTTGTCGTGTTTAGAGCGTACACATCAAAAATACGCGACCGATTGTGGTCGCGTATTTTTTTTGATCAACTATTTATGATTATTGACAGTCATTAGGCAACAATAAGGATTGATTTGCGTTAGTACCCGTTTTGTTTTATTATTATAGTTGTTATAAAATGATGAAGATGACATCAACGTGAGAAAAATGATATTTTGCCAGAAGTTGGCGAAGACAGAGTTTAAGCGTGATAAGTCACCACTGATCATGACGCGTATCAAGGTGACGCACGGAGGAGTGCCATGCTAACAATTTTGTCATATATTAATTTGCTGATGCAGCCGTTGACATCGACCATTGCGGCAGTTGTTTGGTTTGGTCTATTATTGGGGCAACCTCAGATAGCACGTCGGACGATATGGCAACTTTTAGGCTGGTTATTCATCGTGACAGCGATAAGTCGTTGGTTGGTGCCAACAGCTTATCAGATAAGTGTGACGTCAACGCTACTCATTGTGAGTTTAGTTTATGTTGGTCGACGAACACAGCGGGCGACACCGCTTGGTGTGTTGTTACTTGACGCCATTGTGAGCTCGTTACTGGCTGCTTGGGTGTACAATGTCGCATTGGCCATATTATCATTCTTGGCGGTTCCCTTAGCCATTCAGTTACTGGGCTATTTAATTGCTGGGGTTGTGACGATTGTGGTCGCGATTTTACCGTATTTGTATCGTTTTAAATGGTTAACCACTAGCTTTTTTCAACGTCATCCCCGGCAACTCGGCGTTTTTTTAATGATTGGGCTTGGCATGCGTGGTTTAAACGATTATTTAGCTTATTTGTGGCATGATACAGCCTACCAAGGATCAGTGATGTGGGAAATATTATCGCTGGTTGGGGTGCTGATGCTTATCTTGCTGCCCACATTGCGACATCAATATGACCTATTAACGTGCAAATTACAGCAACGTGATCGCATGTTAGTTGCCACACAGCAGTATACGAATCAGCTGGAAAAGCAATATTTGGCGTATCGCACATTTCGACATGATTATAAAAATATCTTAGCGAGTTTGGCTTATGGTATCCAAAATGGCAATATGGCAGACGTGCAATACGCTTATGAATCCGTGATTGAAACGAGCCAGCAGGCCTTACCGGAGACGCCAATACTAGCGCTGCATTTAATTGCTGACGTTAATTTACGCAGTATGCTATTAGTTAAATATCAACAGGCATTACGGCAAAGTGTACAGTTTGCAGTTGATATTCAGCAAGTTTTTCAACCGGTCGCCCTTAAAATGGATGTTGATTTTTATCGTGTTTTTGGTATTTTACTCGACAATGCGATTGAAGCAGCCATTGAAACACCAGAAAAGTTGGTGACGATTGTTTTTGTTGGTTCAGAACAAGTGGCGATCATCAATAGCTGTTTACACCGATTAGACACGGCCACGTCTAAACAGGTTGGCTATTCATCAAAGCATGGCCATGCGGGAGTTGGTTTGTATTTTGTACATCAATTTTTGATGCAACGGCAAGATATTGAACTGGTGACGGTGACCGAAAGCCGTCGTGTCAGGCAAGAGTTAACGTTTGGGGGCGCAATTTGACCCATTATTATGTCTTAGAAGACCAACCACCACAACAAAAGCGGTTACAGCAAATTATTGGGACGTGTCAGTTATTTGATCAACCAGCACCGTTATTAGCCGCGTTACAAGCAGACCGACAGCCAAAAGTCATTTTGATTGATTTAGCGCTGCATCATGTCGTACATGCTGGACTCAATGTCGCCCAGGCCATTCGTAGCTTTGATAGTTTATCGCCGATTATTATTGTTAGTACGCATACTGAATTACTAGCTATGAGTTATCAATATCAAATCGGGGCGCTAGATTTTGTCGATAAGTCATTGTGTGAAGCGAAATTTAAGCAACGCATTCGCTCAGCTATCCGTGTTGCCAATCACCATTTGGCGCTACAAACGCAACAAACACCCGAAATTGTGACTTTGCCAAGTAGCCATCAGCGGGAAATTATTGATGTGAATGACATGATTTATATTGCCAGTAATGTGATGGCCAGTCATCGGGCGACGATTTATTGTGAGCAACGTCAAATTGACTTACGCGCGACCATGAAAACGTTGGCTGATTTGAGTGACAAGTTAATTCAAATCCATGCGGCTTATGTGATTAATCGTGATAAAATTTGTTATTTAGATCGGCATAATCATACCGTGATATTAGATACTTGTGTGGCATTACCTTATTCAAAGCGGCATTTTAAACAGCTACAAACGTTGTTAAAGTCGTCTATTGACAAAATGTAAGTTAAGTTTTTGAAAACAAGGTTAAAACCGACTATAATGGAAACTAGTTTACAAAATAATGGATAAGACGTTTTTATTAACGCTTTGGAGAATATAGATACATGCAAGTTGCAATTATTGGTGCTGGACCTCGTGGTCTGGCTGTCGCAGAGCGGCTTATCAATCTCGCTGAGGATGATACTAAGCTCGATATTCAAATTTTTGATCCCTATGCAATTGGTGGCCGTGTCTGGGATCCATTCATATCACAAAATCAGCAGTTTTTAATGAACACTGTGATTGATCAAATTACTTTATTTAACGATGACTCCATCGAAAATGGTGGTAAGCCATTACCAGGGCCAAACCTACGACAATGGCTTGCAGGACAAGCGGCAACGTTTTTAGCAGCTCATCCCGAATTTGACTCATTTTACCAGCAAGAAGTTGCCCGATTAAAGCAACCAGGTGACTTTGCTTCGCGGGGCATGATGGGCGTTTATGCAGCTTGGTTCTTTGAATGGTTAACGCAACGTGTGCGTCAAAACCAAACGCTGACATTTACGCAACAAGCCGTCACCCAGGTGACACCGATTGGTCAGAAATTCCAATTGACGTTAGCTGATGGCATGCAAATTTTATCAGATCAAGTGGTGATGGCGTTAGGGCATTCGGATGATTATTTGTCAGAAGAAGAGGCTGGCTTTAAAACATTTGCTGCGGAAAATCAACTTAAGTATGTTGCGCCAATGCACCCAGCGGAAGCGGATTTGTCAGCATTTGATGAAAACGATACCATTATTGTTCGCGGTCTCGGCTTGAGCTTTTTTGATTATTTATCCGCCTTAACCGTGGGTAAAGGGGGGCAATTTGTCCGAAATGCTGCCGGTGAACTAGACTATATCCCTTCGGGTCATGAGCCGCATGTTATTGCGGGTTCGCGTGGTGGTTTCCCACTACACGCACGTGGTGTCAACGAAAAGGATACGAGTGAATTATACGTGCCAAAGTTTTTCACGTTACCCGCTTTAGACGCTTTGCGGGCAGCGGGTGGCGGCCATTTACAGTATGACGATTTTGAAAAATTAGTGGTAAAAGAGCTCACTTACAAATACATTTTAAATCAACTGGCGATTATGCCTAATCGTTTGCCTTATGATCAAGCTGAAGCCTTACGACAAGCCTTGTTAACCAGTGATGATTTAACGGCGACAGCAAAAGCATTTGGCCTAGATGACATCCCAGTATTTGATATTGACTTAATTCGTAATCCGGCTCGTGATTTAGATGCTGCAGTTGACTATGCAACGTGGTTTAAAACGTATTTACGGGCAGACATTGCCGATGCCAAGCTAGGTAATAAGCACGCGCCTTTTGCCGGAACCTTTGATATTATGCGTGATATACGTGATCGGATTCGATATGTGATTGAACATGAGTATTTTGACGCAGACGAGTATGAAAAATTTTTGCGTCAATTTAAACCGTTCGATGTGTCAGTATCAGTTGGCCCACCGCTTGAACGGATTGAACAATTACTGGCTTTGATAGAAGCAGGGATTTTTGAAGTAACAGCACCACAAATTCATGTTGACACTGAGGGGCAACAATTTGTTGCCCGCGACGTACGCCAGCAAGAATTCCGTGGGAATGCTTTAATTGAAGCACGCTTAGGGGCAACAGATATTGCTATCTCAAGAAACCCTGTCATTGAAAACTTGCGTCAACAAGGCCTGCTCGTGCAACCAACTCGAACACGCGCAGACGGGTCAACTTATCAGATAGGCGCTGCGACATTTGATCGCCAAACTTTTGAAGTCATTGACCAAAATGGTAATAAAGTGCCACATTTGTATATTTATGGCATTACGCTTGAAGGTCTTAAGTGGTTTGGAACGGTGATTCCACGTCCTGGCGTCAACACGGTCATTTTACGTGAGGCTGCTTGGATTGCCCAACGGATTCTAGCGTATGCGTAAGTGCTCAGTCACATTTGTCATGGTATAAATGTGGTAAACTAAAAATAGACATAGACGACTGCTAGAGAGCGAAAAAATAGAAGCGGAATACACGACTCATGGCAAATATTCAGCTGATTGCAACAGATTTAGACGGGACATTCTTAGCGGATGATAAGACGTTTGATCATGCGTTATTTCGGACTGTCCTCACTCAACTTAAAGCCCAGCATATTGCCTTTGCGATTGCTACCGGTGTCCATCAGACACGCATTAATCGCATCATGGCCGGTTTTTTAAATGACGGCATTAATTTTGTATCCAACAATGGTGCGCGGGTTGTGACCGGTGATGGGCAGGTGTTATATGAACGAGCGATTCCGCGCGCAACGTTAGCGCAAATTGCGGCCTTAATTACCAACTTTGAACCAAAACCAGACCAAGGGGTAGTTTATTCAACAGATGATACGGCCTATATCCCACGTGAATTTGCGACGACTGTGATGGATAAGCACCTAAAATATTTTCAACATATTGTCATTTTTGACAATGTTGCCGATATTGCGGAGCCAATCTTTAAAGTCACTATGAATTGGCGTGACTTTGATGAATTACAGTTTTATACCGCGGCTAAGCAAACATTGGGGCATGCTGTCCATGTGACCGAAACCGGTACAGGGGCAATTGATATTGTGCCTGCTGGTGTGAATAAGGCAGTGGGGTTGCAAGTATTAGCGGATCACTTAGGGATTGAGATGGCCCATGTTGCTGCGTTTGGTGACGGTGGTAATGATGTTGAGATGTTAACGCATGTGGGTTATCCCTTCATCATGCCAAAAACGACTTTAGTGGGGGACTTTTTACCGGTTGTGGCTGATAATAACCATGACGGTGTCTCGCGCACAATTTTACAATTATTAGCAAAAAACGACGCCTAGTATGGGGCGTCGTTTTTTGGTGTTTCTGTGATAAAGGCGTATTTTTGTTGATAGATGGCATCGGTATCATAATCGGCTGGGCCATGGACACCGTCTGGCACCCACAATGTTTTGGCTGGGCGCAACGTGGCGGTTTGGTAACGTTGCGCGAGATCGACACTCTGTAAATAAGGGACGACGGGATCTTTAGTGCCGGCAATTAAGAAAAGTGGTGGCATTTTTGGTGTCAAATAGGTAGCGGGATTGGCCTGTTTAACACGATCTGGTACAGTTTCTGGTGCGTGGTGATCTAACATAATGCCTTCAAAGGCATCAGCTGTACCGGTCTCTGGGAACTGAGGCGTAATACCGAGCTGTTGGAACTGTTGCGTCATTTGGTCGACTTGATAAGGGCCATATAGACCAATGACGCGCTTGATTTCCGGTAAGGTCGCAATATCTGCTGGTGATAGGGGACCTAGTGGCACACCGGCTGAAAAACTGGCAGCAGCAAGCACGGCTAATTGGGCGCCGCTGGATTCACCAATGAGCGTGAGGTGCGTCATATTCAATTGATAATCCGTTGCATGTTGGGCCAAGAAATGAATGGCAGCACTAATGTCGGCAATTTGTGCGGGGAACTGATTATGGGTGGCGGTGTTGAGGCGATAATCCATGCTAACCACCGCAAAACCAGCTGCTAAAAAGCGTAAACTGGGGTTGAGTTTAAAAGAGGATTTTTGTCCGCGGAGTAAGCCACCACCGTATAAATCAAGAATGACTGGGAAAGATTGCTGACCAGCAGGTAAGTAGATGTCTAAATATTGTCGCGAATCGGGGCCATAAGCCACGTCGCGAATAACGGTATGCGCTGACTCGGGCACTGTTGCGGGGATGAAATGGTAAGGTTTATCTTTGAATTGCATCATACACCTCTAGCGTTTAGTTGTTACGCTCATTATACAGAATGCGTCTATTGCACGACAAGATAAACGCATTGTTGAGGATAATAAAAAAAGACCCAATTGGGTCTTTTTTAAATTGGTTAAAGCGCTAATTGACTTTAATATCATTATTGAGGAAAGGAAACTTTGAACGGAGGAATGGTGTTACCCAGCGATCCAAGCCAATCTTACCCGCATTGTAACCAGAAACCAAGAGCAAGCTGCCGATGAAAATATAAGTTGGGTTGACTGAAACAACACCAGCACCAAGATATGAGAAGTTCATAACAAGTGCAAAGAAGCTAGCAGCGATTGTCAATGTCCCGAAAATAAGACCAAGACCCACTAATAGTTCACCCCAAGCAACCAAAAATGAAAAGAATGCTGTGTTGTGACCGTTATTAGTGAATGTTGACAAGAACCAGTCATACCAAGGAAAGGCCTTTGCACCACTTGGATCTGTTACTGGGTGCTTAATGGCACTCATAATCAAGCCTGATGCATCGAAAGGCTTAGGGCCAGTAAGCTTTTCAAACCCATCTTTTGCCCAACCAAAACCAAGGTAGATACGTAGTATCGTTAATCCCCACATAGCCACTTTTGAGTGACGTAACCAATAAATCATAATTCTTCTCTCCCTTATTGTGTCACGAGTATTCGTGATGTTTATTACAATAAGTAAGTATATACGCTTGTTTGTGAAAAGTAAAACAAGTAAATCGCATTGTTAAAAATAGTATTAACCAGATAGAAAAAATTTAAAAAATAAACTGAGGCAAGTTTATTGGTTGCGTTGATAAAAAATTACTGGTATGATAGTTGACGGTGTATTTAAGCCGAGTTTGGCAAAACACAAATAATTTCTATATATACAGAGAGATATATAGTCGGAGGAAAATTAAATGAAGCGTTCAACATTGATTGGTGGCCTAGTCGCCGCTGTTGCAGTTATTGGTATTGGCACATCTGTTGCCATGAATTCAGGGGCAAAGAAGAAAGATGTTTATTCTGTTGCCTTAGTGACAAGTACTGGCGGTGTCGACGATAAGTCGTTTAACCAATCAGCCTGGACTGGTATCAAGCGTTATGGTGAAAAGAACGGCTTAAAGCAAGGGGCAAACGGTTATACTTATTTTGTCTCAAATGATAATTCTGAAATCAAGTCAAACTTGCAACAAGCCGTGAAAGCGAACTATAAGTTGGTTGTCGGGATTTCATTCATGGGTGGTCCTGCGATGAATCAAGTGGCTAAGGCTAACCCGAAGACTAACTTTGCGATGGTTGAAGCCAAAGTACCAACTAAGAATGCCGTTTCAATTATGTTCCATTCAGAACAATCATCTTATCTTGCAGGTGTTGCCGCAGCGACTGTGTCAAAGACGGGTAAGATTGGTTTCGTTGGTGGTGTGAAGGGTGAAGTTGTTGAACAATTCGAAGCTGGCTTTAAAGCTGGTGTGTTAGCAACAAATCCAAAGGCAACATTCGTGTCACAATATGCCAATACCTTTACTGATGCAGCTAAGGGTAAGACAATTGCCGCAGCCATGTATGCCAGTGGTGTTGATGTGATTTTCCAAGCTGCCGGGGCAACTGGTAACGGGGTCTTTGCTGAGGCGAAGGCTATCAATGAAAACACCACGGCAGACAATAAAGTCTGGGTCATCGGTGTTGACATGGATCAAAAGCAAGATGGTAACTATACAACTAAGGATGGCAAAAAGGCTAACTTCACGTTGGCATCTGCCATTAAGCGGGTTGACAACGCCATCGAATTGGTCGCCGAAGACGGTAAAAAGGGGAAGTTCCCTGGTGGCCAAACTGTAACGTATGGCTTGAAGCAAAAGGGTGTTGATATTGCCCGTGATTCAATGCCAGAAAATGCTTGGGCAGCAACGCAAGCAGCTAAACAAGAAATTTTAGATGGTAAAATTACCGTCCCAACAAAGTTAAGTGAAGTTAAATAAAAAATGAAACGTCGCAAACTAGTCTGACTAGTTTGCGACGTTTTTTAGTCATAACGTGCCTGGTTGTGACATTTTAAAGCATTTAAGTCAGTTATTTTCAGCTATTTTAAACTAAATTTAATCTTAGGTCTTTATAATAAAGTTATTGATAAGCAACAAGAAACTTATTAATTAAGAACGAAACCCTGTAAATACTGGTGGATTTTCATTTTATTCTCTCTCCTAAAAAATCTCTTCTCTTCTCACTCTTAAAGATATAAAATCCCCCGTATTGTAAGCAGATACGGGGTTTCGTTTGTTAAAAAAGCACCGCAACATGACTGTTGCGGTGCTTTTTTGCGTTATTGATGATGCCACAGAGGGGATTGCCACGTGTTGACACGACCAACTGTACTATGTACAATAGTACACGTGGTACAGTTGGTTGGGTATGGCATGACAAAAATGCGTTTATCGTAAGTCAGATAAAAAGAGGTGACATGAATGGGACAAATTCAGAGGCATCAGCCATTGTACGAACAGCTGATGTGGCGGATTAAATCACAAATCGCATCTGGCGCGTTGCGTCAGGGCGATAAGCTACCATCTGTTAGAGAAATGGCCCTAATTGAGGGACTCAATCCTAACACAGTGGCAAAAGCTTATAAGGCCCTAGAACAGCAACAAGTGATTGAAACGATTGCTGGTAAGGGGGCATTTGTTTTGGGACATGAAGCAACGGCCACAGATGAGCGTTTGCTGGCAAGTATTCAACAGCGATTGGATGAAGTCATCATTGAGGCCAAGCGGGCTGCGATTCCGCGGGCGCAGTTGCAGCGCTGGATTGATTTGGGTTACGGTGTACAAGGGGAAGAACACGAGGAGGAAGCATGACGTTAGTGGTTGAAAACATCTCGAAGAAAATTCAAAAACAAGATGTTTTAAAAAATGTGAGCTTTGAGTTACATCAGGGCGAAATTGTGGGATTAGTTGGGCGAAATGGTTCTGGGAAAACCACGTTGTTTGATACGATTTCAGGTGAATTATTGCCAGACTTTGGGCGAATTGGCTTAGATGGCTTGGATTATATGAAAACAATTGATTTGCATGATCAATTGTTTTACGTGGATATGCCTGAAAATTGGTTGAGTTATTATTCCCCTAAAAAAGTGAAAGCCATTTTGAAAGTGGCGTATCGTCACTTTGATGAAGCTTGGTATGATGCCGAAATTAAACGTTTTGGCCTTAATAATAGTAAACGTATTCGGACTTATTCAAAGGGTATGCGGGCGTTATTTGTGATTATTGCGAGTTTTGCGAGTCGGGCGCGCTATGTTTTATTGGATGAGCCGTTAGATGGGCTTGATGTGTTGATTCGTGATCAAGTGAAACAACTCATTGTCGATCAAGTGACGGCGCATCAAACAACCGTATTGATTGCCTCCCATAATTTAGTGGATTTAGATACTCTAGTTGATCGTGTTTTGCTCCTCAAAAACCATACGATTGATCGGACTTTTGCCATTGAAGAAAATAAAAATATTAGAAAATATCAATTAGCTTTTGCTGGTGATGAACTGCCAAGCTTCTTACGGGAGAGTGGCACGATTATTGCGCAAACTGGGCATATTGTGACAATTGTTTTCAATGATTTCACGGAAGAAATCGGGATTAGATTAGCAGGACAAGATTTCAAATTTGTGGAAGAGCTACCAGTGGGGAGTGAAGATGTCTTTCGGGCGAGTTTTGCGGAAGAAGCCTATGCTTGGCAGCAAGAATTGGAGGTGGCAGAATGAAGCAAGCATTACAGCTATATGCACACATTAAAAAGGATCAAATGATGTTAGCATTCATCTTGGGTTTGGGACTCTTGGGACTGCAAGTCGGCTCATCTCTTTGGCAACATCAATTGTCGGCCATCGCTGAAAGTGGCATCTTACTCACCGGTGGCTGGCTAGTCGTGGGGTTCCTCTCATTATTGTTAGATCAATCACGCCGGTTGGATGTGTGGTTATATACGCAGCGTGTTTCACGTGGGCAATTGTTTATCTCGCGGGTACTCTTATTAGTTGTTTTGCCAATTGTCATCGGCTTTTTGGTGACTATTGGTATGTTGTTCGTGATACAACCGGTTAATATGACAGGCTTGATGACAACGAGTTTGGATTTTGCCTTTGGCTATTTCTTTTTTGCCAGTATTGCCGCCATTATCTATACCGTGATCGGCCCTAACTGGATGAAGGTTGTGGGTGTGGTATTTACGGTGGCCGTGATGGGGCAACCACTCAGTACCATTGCCTCTTATTGGCAAAATAATATGTTGTTGGACTTGACGATCATGTTTATGGCCGGTTTGGCGTTATTCAGTATTGGGTATATGTTGGCGAAAAAAATTAGTAGTGAAACTACCGAAGAAGCTGTTCGGATACGTTATTTGCGTTGGCCAATCGTTATTTTCGTTTTTGCAGCAACGGAATTGACGACATTGATGAGCCATGTTGGCGCCATTGATGCGCAGGTGGTCATCGGCACCATGATTATACCGGTCATTTTGGCAGGCATCACGTTTGCGTTTGTCTTTAAGCCAAGATTTAAAATGACTTGGGATCGCTAATTGGGTACAGTATTAAGGGGGAAAAATGGCATTATTAGAGGTTAAAAATATTAACAAACGTTATGGCAAAAAAATGGCCATGACGGACGTCAGCTTTCAGGTAGAAGCTGGGCGAATTGTCGGTTTAATTGGGCCAAACGGTGCCGGTAAATCAACAACGATGCGTGCGATTACTGGTTTGATGCGCTATGATTCAGGCAGTGTTATGTTTGATGGGCAACCTATTACGTTTAGTCATCATCAAGCCTTGGATAAAATGGGGAACTTAATTGAATATCCCGCTATTTATCCTAATTTGACGGCCTTAGAGCACTTAAAGCTCTATGCTATGGATACCAAAACACCGGCAGATTTCCAGACATTGATGCGGAAAACACAAATTGACGGGCCTAATTTTGGTAAAAGAAAAGCTAAGCAATTTTCTTTGGGGATGAAGCAACGCTTGGGTATCGCAATTGCGCTCATTCGTAACCCAAAGTTGGTCATTTTAGATGAACCCATGAATGGTTTGGATCCCCAATCAGTCCATGATTTACGGATTCTGATTCGCACATTGGCAGACGAGGGTGTCGCCTTCTTGATTTCCAGTCACTTGTTAGATGAACTCCAAAAGCTAGTGGATGATGTGGTCATTATTAACAACGGTAAAATCATTGAAACAGCCACAATCACGGCATTTTTCAACCAAGACCAAACACGCTGGTTATTTGATACCTCAGATAACCGTGCTACGGCTGATTTGGCTGTGTCACATGGCTGGACTGCGACAACTGCTGAGGGGCAAGTTGAAATTGCGGGGGCTGAGACATTACAGCAAATCATTACAGCAGTCAATCAAGCTGGTATTAGTATTACAGCGATTAAAACCGTAACGGGCAATTTGGAACGCACCTTACTGGATAAATTGGCGCATGACGAGCAGGGGGAATAAGCTATGTTGACATTAATGAAACAAGAGTATTATAAGGCGTTTAAACAGAATCGTCTGTATATTTGGTTAGCTTTAAGTTTTCTTTTCCCGTTGGCAGTCATGGCCATTTTTAAAACACAACGTTCCGGTGAAGTTGTCGTGAATTTCGGGCAAGCGACGTTGTATATTGTCTTTGCTGGGATTATTATCACGGCTTTAAGCGTGTCACAAGAGTTTGGCTTTGGGACAATTCGACCATTGCTCTCACGGCGTTTTAGCCGCGGGCAGATCTTTGCCAGCAAACTATTGTTAAATCTCAGTGTTTATTTGGCGTTGTTTGTCACAGCGTTTCTAGGGACGATGCTAGCGAAAGTTATTTTCGTTCCTAAAGTGAACTTGCAGGCCAAGTTAAACGACATGGGAACCGGTTGGCAAGTGATGGGGCAGACATTTGTTATCACGATGCTACAAATCATATTTATTGCGGCCTTAGTGTTACTCATTACAAACTTGGTGAAAAGCTCTGGGGCCGCGATTGGCTTGGGTGTGGTCATGATTGTTGGGACACCGATTTTGACGAGTTTATCGGCGTTGTTGATTGAAATGGCGCCAATCATGAAGTGGAATCCGTTTAATATTTATCTCGGTATTGCGATGCTTGAATTGCCAAAGACGGCCTTCAAAGACCTCGTGCATTTGTCACAAACAACAGTACTTTGGGTTTATTTGCTTGATATTGTGCTGATGTATGGTGTGGCGTACTGGATTTTTAAAAAGCGTTCAGTTTAATAACAGCTTATAAAAAGGCGGACGACCTATTGGTCGTCCGCCTTTTGAGTTGTTTCACGTGAAACAACTGTTTGTTAATCGGTTAAAAATCTGCTGTATCAGGTTCTGTGTGAGCGCCACCAACACCCTGTAAGGCATCTAATGTTGCCATGTCTTCTGGGGTGAGACTAAAATCAAACACGTCTAAGTTGGCTTGAATATAGGCTTGGTGTGTTGATTTTGGTAAGGGCAAGAAGCCTTTTTCCAATGACCAACGAATCAAGATTTGTGGGACGGATTTACCATACTTAGCTGCCAAATCAGCAACTTGTGGCAAATGTACCAGCTTACCAGTACCTAATGGTGAGTAAGCTTCGTCTAAGATATTATGCGCTTTATCATAAGCGACCAATTCAGCTTGTTCATCAGAAGGGTTCAAGAAGCTTTGGTTCACCATTGGCGCGATCTTTTGCGTTTTCGCTAGTGCTTCCAAATGATGAATTTGAAAGTTGGATACGCCAATTGCGCGAACTTGTCCGTCAGCGTAGGCTTCTTCCATGGCGCGCCAAGTATCCGCATTGGCTTGTTCCCAAGCTTGCGGCCCTTGTTCTTGCACCGCGGCTGGATTAGGCCAGTGAATCAGATACAAATCAACATAATCCAAACCAAGGGTTTCTAATGATGTGGCCAAAGCGGCTTTGGCTGCCGTGTAACTATGGGCATCGTTCCAAAGTTTTGTCGTGACAAACAGTTCGTCACGTGCAATCCCAGAATCCTTGATCGCACGGCCAACGGAAGCTTCGTTGCCGTAAATTGCGGCGGTATCAATATGTCGATAACCAGCTTCCAGTGCCCATTTAACTGCGTCGTAGGCGACATCACCGTCCGCTGATTGCCAGGTACCAAAACCAATAACTGGGATTTGAACCCCATTAGCCAATGTATAAGTCTCTGTCAGTGCCATAAACATTACCTCCATGCATAGCTGCTACCAAACCACGTCAAATTCGTACCAAATGACGGGACTATTTTGCAAAAGTTAGCAAAGCTTTTGCACTCAATGGTAGTATAACACTTTTTGAACAGCTGTTCGTATCACGGTTGTGATGTTATTTCATGATGGCTTGAATTTGTTTGAGTTCCGCTAATTTCCAACTGACATAGTGCTCACCATTTGGAATGGTTTCTGTGACGTTGACAACTGGAATATGGTTAGCCTTGGCGAGATTGATGATGTTTGTCACGGTTGAGCTGGTCGTTTGTTTGTTATTGACAATGAAGGCGATTTTATGTGATGTAATCGCTGTTTTCAAAGCAGATAAGGTTGCTGGTGAGGGATCGTTACCTTCTTCAATCGCTTCAGAAAAATCATTATCCATGACGTGATAACCGAGCGCATCTAACATGTATTCAAAGACTGGTTCAGTTTGGGCGACGTCTTGCTGATTGGACTTGGCTTTCAGTTGTGCCACTAAATCAGTGATGGGCTGTAAGCTGGCAATATATTTCTTGGCGTTTGCTTGATAGTCTGACTTATGGGCGGGATCTTTTTTAGATAAAAGATCTGCTAAATAGTGAGCTGATTGAATCATCGTGTTGGGATCATTCCATAAATGGGGATTTTGACCCATTTTGTCATGTAAAACATCTTCACCAACTTCTACGAGTTGCGACTTTTGGGATGATTTGGCTAATTTTGTGAGCCAAGCATCGTACCCTAAGCCGTTAGCAATCACAATGTCAGTCCCGTTGACTTTTTTGGCAACGGCTGTTGTGGGTTCATAGTCTTCAGGGGAAATATTATCGTGCTTGATAATGGCCGTTGCTGTGCCGTGATCACCGACAACGGTTTGCGCAAGTTCGGCGTAAAAATCAGTTGACGTGATAATGCTAATTTTATTCGTGGCCTTTTGAGGGGTTTCGCTACCTTTAAAGGCAGCGAAACCAACAATGGCAATGACGATAATTGCCAACACGGCAATGAGTTTTTTCATGATCGGGTATCCTCTAGTTGATTAATTTGTTTGAGAAAGTGAATAATGGTGGCTTGTTGTTCGGGTGTAAAAGTCGCAATCGTGGCATCAATGTCTTCGTGTAAGGCTTGATGCGACTGTTCATGTTGGCGCGCCAGCTTGATACCAGCAGGAGTTAAAGCGTAATTCACACTGCGCTTATCGCTGGCATCTTGTGATGAAATGACGTAGCCGTGGGCAATCAAATTTTTAACGGCCTTTGTGATGGCTGGTTTAGATAAGTTCATCTTATGAGCCAGATTGGCATTGGTTGCATTTTCTTCTTGCAATAGCATCAGCAGATGGGCTTGTGTGGCGTTGATTTTCTGGGCAGTCGTCGTTTTGATAAATTCAGAACGCGCGGCGTAGGTTTGCACAAAAGTATTGAGTTCATGAATAATTGTATTGGATTCAGACATCTGTCACCTCGATAGTTTACTAGTTAATTAACCAGTAAACTATATCAAGAAAACGATAGCCTGTCAAGCTATCTGAGGGGTCGACCAAACCATATCCTTAGTTATAAAGTTCTCATTTATCTAAAAATGTAGGTTTTTTATCGAAGGCGACAACCTGATATGTCATAGCGTTTTTAACCAATTTATAATAATTTGTATCATTTAAACCTCACAAAACATTAGCATTTTATAATAAAAAGATGTATGATTATTATCAACGCGACAATCTATCATTAAAATGAGATGATTATAATTTAATTGATGTTTGAGGAGAAACTGTCTTTATGGGGAATTTGTTGTTAGATGCAAAAGATGTATCTGTCCAATTTAAAATTGCTGGCGATTATCAAACAGCCCTACACCGCGTTAATTTATCGATTGCACGTGGTGAAGTGTTGGCGCTCGTCGGCGAGTCTGGTTCAGGGAAGTCAACCTTTGCGATGAGTGTCATGGGGTTGCATAACCCAGATCAAACACAGGCCACGGGGTCGATTCGCTTACTCGGTGATGAATTGATTGGATTATCTGAACGGCAGTTTGATACGTACCGTGGGGTATCGGTAGGAATGATCTTCCAAGATCCATTATCGAGCTTAAATCCACTGATGAAAATTGGCGACCAAATTGCTGAAGCCATTACCGTGCATGATAAACACGCTAAGGTCGTGACAACACGGGTTCAAAAGTTATTAACGGACGTTGGGATTACGGATACTAAACGGGTGGCACAACAATATCCGCATGAGCTGTCTGGTGGGATGCGGCAACGTGTGATGATTGCGATTGCATTAGCCAATGAACCAGATTTGATTATTGCGGATGAACCAACAACTGCGTTAGATGCGACTATTCAAGCACAAATCCTAGACTTAATTAAAGAAATTCAACTCAAAAAGAATGCCGGTATCTTACTCATTACCCATGACTTAGGTGTTGTGGCGGCGATGGCCGATAAAGTGGCCGTGATGTATGCTGGGCAAATTGTTGAAGAAGCGCCGGTTAATGACTTATTTACGCACCCAACGCACCCTTACACACGCTCGCTGTTACGGGCGGACCCGGCAGATGTTGCCCCTGGGCAGGCGTTGTATGCAATTCCGGGTACCGTACCAGCTTTGAAGGACATGGATCATAGTAAAGACTTGTTCCTACAACGTTTGCCGTGGCTTGATGACGACGTCGTCAATGCACCCGTGGCTGACACGTTGCATGAAGTCGGGCCCAATCATTTTGTTCGGGGGACGGCTTGGCGAACATTTGAATTTACGGATGATTTTAACAAGGTAGGTGAGGTATGAGTGAGCTGGTTAAAATTGAGCATTTGAAAGTTTACTATCCGATTCGCTCAGGTTTTTTTAATCGGGTAACAGGTAACATTAAGGCGGTAGATGACGTTTCTTTTACCATTGAAGCCGGGAAAACGTATGGCTTGGTTGGTGAATCTGGTTCGGGGAAGACGACGATTGGCAAGGCGATTGTTGGGCTAGAAAATCCAACCAGTGGCAAAATTTTATTTGATGGCCAAGATGTGACAACGATTAAGCAAAAAAAGCATCTGCATTACAACAAAGATGTACAAATGGTGTTTCAAGACAGTCAATCTAGTCTGAATCCGCGTAAAACAATCGGTGAAATTATTGCGGAGCCGTTAAAAAACTTTGGTGTGCCGCAGACGATTGGCGCTGGGGCGAACGGTGAACGACTCTTTACGCAAGAAGCGATTGATGCGCGTGTTTTAGAATTATTGGCCATTGTTGGCCTGCCAGAACGGACAGTGACGCAATATCCGTTCCAGTTTTCTGGTGGTCAACGGCAACGGATTGGGGTTGCGCGGGCCTTGGCGACAAATCCACGCTTGATTGTGGCTGATGAACCGGTATCGGCGTTGGATTTGTCGGTGCAAGCGCAAGTGTTGAATTTTATGAAGAAAATTCAGCGTGAATTTGGGATTAGTTTTTTGTTTATTTCCCATGATTTAGGCGTGGTGAAATATATGACAGACTATATTGCCATTATGCACCAAGGGCGCTTTGTCGAAATGGGTACAACGGCCGATATTTTTGAGCATCCGCAGCATATTTATACAAAACGCTTACTCTCAGCTATTCCGAGCTTGGATGTCAGTCAACGCGATGCCAACCGCGCACGGCGTAAGGCGCTTGAAGCGGAGTTTGAGGAAAGCAAGTTGGATTATTACCGCGAACAAGGGCAATTATTGCGCGCCTTTGATTTGCAGGCTATCACAGATACCCACTTTGCTGCTGTGAAAAAGGAGGCACGATAATTATGCTACAAACAATACTACGCCGTGTCTTGATTATGATTCCGCAGATGATTTTGGTGTCAATTTTGATTTTTATGTTGGCACAATTGATGCCGGGGGATCCGTTTTACGGGAACCTAAACCCCAATTCGGATCCAGCGACAATTGAACGGATGCGGCACGCAGCCGGGCTTGATTTACCTTGGTATGAGCAATATATCCGTTGGGTCGACCATGTTTTGCATGGTGATTTAGGCACTTCTTATACGGTTAATAAGGGCTGGTCAGTCACGCGCTTGATTGAACAGCGCCTTTGGCCAACCTTATCGATGGGGATTTTAGCGACAATTCTCACGTATTTATTAGCGATTACGCAAGCGCTGCTCGCTGCCCGTCACGAAAACAAATTGATTGATCGGGCGTTAATTGTTTGGAATACATTGACGTCAGCGGTGCCGTCCTTTGTGTTCTACTTCATCATGATGATTTTATTTGTGTATATTATTCCGATTTTCCCAAGTTCAGGGACAGGAATTGATGACACTAAGAATTTTGCGGTGAATTTTTTCAGTAACTTACGTTATGCCTTTTTGCCTGGCTTTACGATTGCCCTCTTTAGTACGAACGGGGTATTTCAATATCTACGGTCTAATTTGTTAGATCAGCAAGCCCAGGACTATGTGCGGACAGCACGTGCCAAAGGGGTCCAAATTAAAGATGTTTTCCGCAAGCACATTTTAAGAAATGCCTTTTTGCCAATTGCTTCCGGTATTGGTTATGCCATTACGGGTGTGTTAGCTGGGGCGATGTTTGCGGAAACCGTCTTTGGTTATCCTGGGATTGGGGCCTTATTCGTGCAAGCGTTGAGTGGTCGTGACTATACGGTGATCACCGCATTGATGCTGTTACAAGGCTTCTTAGCACTCTTAGGCGGGTTGCTATCTGACATCATTTCTGCGTGGGTTGATCCGCGTATTCGTGTGAAATAAGGAGGCGCTATGGCAACGAAAAAAAGTCGTTTTGGCGAAAAATTTTTGAAAAATTTTTGGCGTGAATTAGAACGTGATGGATTGGGCTTGACTGCTCTAATTTTACTCATTGCGTTATTCTTATTTATTTTTATCGGGCAGTTTTTTGTACCAAGTGATATTGGGACAATGAGTAGCATTTTAAATGCGAACTTACCACCGTTAACCAATGGGCATATTCTTGGGACCACGGATTCTGGGGCTGATTTTATTTTGACGTTAATTGCCTCAGCGAAGAATTCCATCATTATTGGGTTCGGGGTAGCCACGTTGATTTCCCTGATTTCAATTGTTTTTGGGATGATGATTGGTTATTTTGGCGGTTGGGTCGACTGGATTGCAATGCGTGTGATTGATTTTTGGTTGATTATGCCAATCATCATGGTGTTGGCGATTATCTTTGCCACGGCTAAAGGGGTTTCCATTTGGAGCCTGATTATGATTTTGTCGGTTATTAGTTGGCCAGCTAACGTCCGCTTGGTACGGACGTTAACGTTGTCGGAAGTGAATCGTGATTACGTTGAAGCGGCCAAAATTTCAGGAACACCTTGGTATAAAATTTTATTTTCGGGTATTTTGCCCAATATTTCATCAACCATTATTTCGGATTATGCTTTGACGCTGGCGGGGTCAATCGGGATTGAAACTGGATTGACATTCTTGGGCTTTGGTTTGAAGCAAGGGACCAGTTCGCTAGGGTCGATGTTGATGGTATTGAATGGGTCTGCTTCAACGATTTATGTGCGTTGGTGGTTATGGGTGCCGGTAACACTTATCCTCATCATACTCACACTTTGTTTTGTGGTTTTGGGACAAGTTGCGCGTCGCGCAATGGATCAAAGACAAGCGTTGAATTAAAATATAATTAAAATAAAGTGTTGACAATATGAAAAACAGTGATATATTTATAATAATTGTGACACGAAACATCTTGTTAACGGTCTAAAAATGAATGAGGAGAGAGATATGGTAAGTACAGGAAAAAAAGTCGCCTTTGGTGTCGGTGGTCTTGTTGTTGTTGCGGGAGCCGGCTTTGCTATTCTAGCCAGCCAGTCAAATCAAAGCGCTACGACGAGTAAAGCCGTCAGTGTTGGGTCGTTTAAAGGGGATTATAAGAACCCGAAGTCACCCATTAAGGGTGGCAATATCTCAGTAACGGTACCAGGAAATGCGGCATCACCGGCTAGCTTTGCAGGATATATAGAATTTTCACAATGGGCGCAAACATCACAGCAGTTACAGCCAGCAGGCCAAAATATGCTGAATTATTCTGATAAACATGGCAAATTTATCGATGGTGGACCAGCTAACTATAAGTTTGATAAGCAGAATAAAACGGTAACAATCACACTGCGTGACAACCTAAAATGGTCGGATGGCAAGCCTGTAACGGCACAAGATGTGTTATTCTCATTGGAAACTATTGCGACAAACGAAGTTGCTTCTGCAGGGCAATTTACTGAATCTTACCTAAAAATTAAGGGGATGTCAGATTACCAAAATGGTAAAGCTAAAACTATCTCTGGTGTGAAGTTAAATGATGGCGCAGATGGGAAGAAAGTGACAGTAAGCTATACTGATTTGCCAGCTGCGGCTGAATGGGGAGACGGTGTGCCAGCTTATGCCCTACCATATCATGATTTGAAGGATGTCAGTTCAAAGGATCTTTCAACATCAACTAAGGTAACGAAACATCCATTATCTTTTGGACCATTTAAAGTACAGTCTGTATCATCTGATTCAACAGTCAAATATGTTCGAAATAATGACTATTGGGGTAAGCCAGCGCGCCTTGACACTGTGACTTATTACATTAACCAAGATAAGTCCAAGTTGGAAAATGATTTGTCTAAACAGAAATTTGATATTGTCACAACTGTCCCAACGTCACTATGGAAAGATGGAGACAAAGATCAATTGGCTAAGTACAATAATGCGAAGGGGTATGCTGCAACTGGGGCATATGCTTCAGGTTATTGGGAACTTTACTTTAACTTAGGCCATTTTGACAAGAAAGACAGTACTAACGTCCAAGACCGACAAACACCTCTGCAAGATGTCAATGTGCGTAAAGCAGTTGGTTATGCGATGAACGTCGGGGATGTTGCGGACAAGTATAGCAATGGCTTTGATCAACCAGCTAAAACGTTGGTGTCTAAAGATCCAGCGAAGGAAGAATTCTACAACAATTCAATCAAGAGTTATCACGATAAATCTGGTGGTGATCCGAAGAAGGCTGGTGAGTATCTTGAAAAGGCTGGTTATAAGAAGGGTGCTGACGGTTACTACGCTAAGGATGGCAAGCATTTGACGCTAACTTACTTGGCCCGTTCTGGTAGCACGAATGCTGAAGCAGAAGCAAAGGCCTACATTGCTGCTTGGAAGGCTGCCGGTATTGATGTGAAGTTGTATCAGGATAAGCTAGTTGATTCTGCTACTTGGCAATCAATTATCTTATCTGGTACCAATAATGATTGGGATTTGACAGACGGTGGCTGGTCAGAAGGTACGATACCAACATTTGACCAACTTTGGGCTAAGTCAGCACAATATAACTTCGGTCACGTTGTGTCAGATGCTTTGACTAAGAACTTGACGGAGACGCAAGATTCAAAGTCAGCAGCGGAATTGGCTAAGAACATTAAAGCTTTCCAAAAGTTGGTGGTTGAAGATCAAGCTTATACTATTCCAACAACTGTTAGTATCGCTGCACAATTTGTGAATGGCCGTGTGACGGGTTGGACAACAGCACCAACGAATGATTTGTATGCACAACTTGGTGTTTCTCAAGATAAGCCAGTGACATCTGGTAATCCAAGAAAGTAAGTTCGTGCTCGTGCAACGGAAGTCTGAGTAGCAGTATCCTCCCAATACCATGTCTCAATAGTTCGTTGCACTATAAAACCCGATGCGATCAGCTGACCACTGATTACATCGGGTTTTGATTTTAGGCCACAGTATCATGATAAACAAAAAAGGTTGACGCAACTGCGTCAACCTTTTTAGATGTGAATTAACTTTTAGCCCTTAAAAACCCAAGCATCACCGTTATTTGCCAACAACTTGTCAGCGGCTGCTGGTCCCATTGAACCAGACTTGTAAGTTTCAAGTGGTGCCTTATCAGCAGCGTAAACAGCTGAAATCGCATCAACGAACTTCCAAGCAATGGCAACACCGTTCCAATCGGCGAAGTTTGAACCATCACCGTTCATGGTGTCATGAATCATACGTTCGTATGGTTCAGGTGTGTTAAGCTTGTCTTCTGCTGACACTTGCCAATCAAGACCGATGAGACGTGTGTTAAAGTCATCTTCAACTGACTTTGAGTTGATCTTGAATTCGATACCACCTGTTGGATCAACCAAAATTGACAAGATAGCTTCTTGGGCTTCTTGCGCAGCACCAAATTGGAAAGTACCGGCCTTGAAGACGATATCAATACGTGTTTGCTTAGCAGCTAGGCGCTTACCTGAACGCACGTAGAATGGCACACCTTCCCAACGTGGCAAATCAAATTGTAATTCACCTGCGATGTACGTGTTGTTCTTTGAGTCAGCTGGCACGTCCATTTCTTCAAGATATGGCTTGAATTCGGCAGAATCACCACCTGTATATTGTCCACGCACGAAGTACTTGTTAACTTCTTCTTCGTTGTAAATCTTCAAAGCGTTGAAGGCAGCGTTCTTAGCGGCACGGATATCCTTGTCAGTGAATGAGTCAGGCTTTTCCATGGCCAACCAACCGACGATTTGCATCGTGTGGTTTTGAATCATGTCGAGCAAAGCACCGGCTGTGTCATAGTAACCGGCACGTTCTTCAACACCCAAGACTTCTGACAATGTCACTTGCACGTTCTTGATGTAGTCCTTATTCCAGGCTGCATCAAAGATTGGGTTACCAAAACGCAAAGCCGCAATATTTTGGACCATTTCCTTACCAAGGTAGTGGTCAATACGGAACAATTGGTCATCATCAAAGGCGTTTTCCAATTCATTTTGCAACTTTTCAGCTGTTTCATATGATGTCCCAAATGGCTTTTCGATCATCAAACGGTTATAACCAGTTGTGGCCAACAAACCTTCTGACTTCAAATACTTTGCAATCGTCCCAAAGAAACGTGGAGCAACAGACATATAGAAAATACGGTTACCATCAATGCCAAACTTGTCAGAAGCTTCTTCGATTGCTGACTTCAAAACGCTGTATGACGCCGCATCCGTAACGTCATGGGCACGATATGAGAAGTGTTCAATGAATGCTTCGGCTTGTGCCTTGTCGTCTGCCGCGTCAGCGATTGAGTCGCGCACAAGTTGCTTGAATTCATCTTCAGTCAAGTCTTGACGGGCTGTTCCAACAATGGCGAAATGTTCTTGCAAATAACCTTTCTTGAAGAGGTTAAAAACTGATGGGTAAAGCTTACGCTTTGCCAAATCACCAGTAGCACCGAAAAATGTGACTAACGTCTTGAGTTCTGAAACCATGATGTTCCCCTTAATATTATAATTAAATTCATCTACCATTATAACGCAAAACGGGGTGAAAAGTACCTATTTCACAAACAGATTCATTGCGTGATGCATCATTTCAGACGTTGCAACTCGTTGATATGTGGTACGGAAAAGGTTAATCGATACAACATGCTATACCAAGTTGGCTAGCAATCAGTAGGCATCATTAAAAACGCTTCTGGCATTGCCAGAAGCGTTTTTTGTCGTGTATTAGGCGAGTAAGTCATGTACAAAATCGGCAAAGGATTGTTCACCAATCGGCGTTTTTACCACGGTAAATCCGTGGTAGGACGCTGGATAACGCGCGACGGTGACGCGCACATAAGCAGCCACGAGATGTTGGGCAAAGTTTTCCGCTTCATCGCGTAGGCTATCAAATTCGGCCGTGTGGATAATGGTTGGTGGAAAGCCCATGAGTTCCGCTTTGGTCGCAACAATGGGCGACACGAGCGGATTGTGTCGCGTTTTTCCGGTATCATCTTGGAGATAAAACTGATTCATCAGACGGGATTCGTCAATAGCAATCCCTTGGCCGTCGGGATAATTTTTATCTTCAGGATCTGTATCTAAATCAAGTACCGGAAAGTCAAGCATCAGCTTATCGGCTAATTTTAAACCGTGAGCTTTGGCTTGTAGTTGGGTCGTAACAGCTAAATTACCGCCTGCGCTATGTCCCATCACAATCAAAGGATGACCAAGCGGAGCAAAACTACTGAAGTGCTCTAATACATAAATGTAGGCACCAAATGCCGCGTTAACCGCTGCTGGAAAGGGATGTTCAGGTGCGACGGGATAGTCGACATCAACCACGGTGTAATTGGTGGCAAAGACCAACGATTTGGCAAAGGCAAAATCACCTTGTGTCCAAGGATACATAAAGCCAGAGCCACGGAAGTTTAAAATGACCCCTTGACTGGGTAAGTAACTCGGTGCATAAATATACAATTTAACAGGCGCTTGGTCAGCAACGTCAATGGTGAGCGTTGATTGATGCAGGCCGGTCTGGCGTGATTCGGGCAAAGGCACATCATAAGCCTCACTGCGTTTGCGTAAAACTTGGGCTTGGGCGAGCAAATCATCTTGTGTCATCGTATCATTATCCTTCCGTCATGGTGAGCCAGGTAAATGCGGTTGCGAGTTGTTGATCCCAGAAATCCCAATCATGATCACCAGGTAAACTTGTCCAAGTGTAGTGAGCGCCGAATGTCGCTTGTAGTTGGTGACTGAAAGTAAGATTAGGCGCATAAAGGGGATCTTGTTCACCGCAAGCCGTGTAGATATCTAAGGGCCATTTAGTGACATCATATTGTGCCAATGTTGCGCTCAAAGATAACGGTTTGGCATGGATATCTTGCCCGTCAAAAACCAGATTAAAATCAGGCATGGCAAAGATAGCGCGTTTTTCGTAGAAATCTGCTAAATCGACCACCGCAGATAAGGCCACAATCCGGCTAAAATGCTGTGGTTGGTTCAGCCCCCATTTTAATGCGCCATAACCGCCCATCGAATTCCCCATGACAACATTGTCTTCACGAGCGCTACTCAGTGGGAGTAGGGCGCGTAATCGTTGGGGTAATTCCTGTGTGATAAAGTCCCAGTAGCGCTGGCCGTGGGCCATATTGTTGTAAAAACTGCGATCGGCATTCGGCATGACCACCGCATAGCCACTGGCCGTGGCATAACGCTCTAAGCCGGTCATGCGGTACCAATCGGTTGCATCGCCAGATAGACCGTGCAGTAACCAGACGGTTTTTAGCGGTTGAGCATGCAGTTGGTCATAAGCGACCGTGCCATCAGCCTCGCGTTTTTCCGGTACGATGATGTTGACTTCGGTCATTTTATTGAGCGTATTTGAGAAGTAATGCAGGGTCATAAAAGCCATAATTTTCTCCAAATTGTGTGTGATTAAACTTAAACGATGACGGGTAATGTAGGTGCTTTTTTGGTGTGATCAGCTAAAAATGCCAAGACAATCGCTTTGGCTGCCGGCGACCAAAAGGCATCGGTCCCGTGGTTGCTGCCCTTCATGGTGACAAATTGATTCGGCACGTTCACGGCATCAAGTGCCTTTTTGAGGAGGACACTCTGTTGAAAGGGGACAATCATATCTAACGTGCCATGGAAAATTAAAAATGGTGGCAGGCCAGCGTGCAGATGTGTGACCGGATCAGCTTGTTGCATGATATCAGCGGTCGGGTCGATGGCTTGATGGCCAAAATAGGCGCCCACCCAGCTGTCAGCGGAACGATGTTCCTGAATAGATGGTGCCAAATCCAGATCTTGTAAGGTCGTTGGGCCGTAAAAGTCAATTACGGCATTAAAGGTGCGATTTTTGGGCGTTGTTTTAAAAAAGGCCGCTTCGCTTTGAGTCGCTGCCGTCATAATGGCTGTGTAAGCTCCAGAGGATTCACCCCAAAGTACCAGTTGGTCAGGATCAATATGGTAGTCTTTGGCGTGAGCCACAAGAAAATCAATGGCGGCATTCACATCTTGAATCGTGGACGGAAAAGTCCCGCCTTTGTCACTGCCTTGATATGCCACAGCGGCCACAACATAGCCTTGTTGGGCAATGTCGACCAAGTGGGGTAAGTGCAGGCCGATTTCTTGGGTAGCAAAGGCTGAGCCTTGAATCCAGATAATTAAGGGAAATTGCCGCTGATCATTAACACCGGTTTCTGGGATATAGACAGGTGGGATAAGCAAATCCAGCACCAAACCAGGTTGCCGATCATCATAGACGATATTCGTGAAACACATGGGCATTTTAGGTGTGTCATCACCGATTAAGCGTGTGGCCCCGGGGATAAGCGTCTGATCTTCAGGAAAATCACGCACTGAAAATGGCGCAAGATACTGTGGTTGGGTAGACAATTGACTGACCTCCAAATCATCGTTAAGTTTATCGCAATTATAATACGACTTCATAGTAAACGCGTTGTGCTGATATGTCAAGCGCAAACCACATTGTTCATAAGTTGTTTTCAGCTGTTGTAATGGAAACAATAACTGACTGATGTCATATTTATGGCGTACGCTTGACATAACAAAATATCGCGATTATAATAAGGGCGGTTAAAAATGTAAGCGTTTTCGCTGGCCTTGATTGAGGAGGATACTCAAATGGAACAGAAATTAACCGTCGCAAACAAAGTTGCTTATGGTATGAGTGACTTTGGTAATAACTTGGTGTTTGTCGCAGCGACAAACTACCTGATGTTTTACTATACGGATGTCGCCAGTATTAGCTTAGCGGCAACCGGCATTTTATTTTTGGTGGTTCGGATTTTTGACGCCTTTGCCGGTCCTATATTTGGTATCTTAGTGGATAAGACGCAAACACGTTTTGGTAAAGTTCGGCCGTGGTTCTTATGGATGGCAGTGCCGTACGCCGTATCAGCCGTGTTACTGTTCTCCATTGCGTTTTTCCCAGCAAATGCGCGGTTGCCGTTAGCTTATGCCACGTATGCTATTTTCACCATCTGCTTTGCCGGTTTAGGCACGGCAATTAACGCCATTTTGCCCAGTCTGTCAGGGGATGCCAATGAGCGTGCCTCAGCCAATATGTTCCGTAACGTACTGGGGCAATTTGGTGGCTTGATTTCGGGGTTAGCGATTTTACCGCTAGTATCGTTGTTTGGTGGTCTCAATAGCCCGAAAGGGTTTACCATTGCGATGGGGATCTTTGCGGTGATTCTTGTCATGGCTGAAGTGTTCACGTTTACCAATGTGCGTGAGAACGTGACGCCCGCACAAGAAAAGCCGGTCCCATTGCATGATAGTATTAAGGCGCTACTCCCTAACGGTCCGTGGTGGACCATTATTATCACCAATATCATTATCTTCATTGGTGTGGTGGTCAAAAATTCTTCAACGGTTTACTTCTTTAAGTATGTGTTGCACAATGAGGGGATGTCAGCGATTGCTAATTTACTGAGTGCGCTGGCAATGATTATTGGCGCTATTACGATTCCGTTTTTGATTAAACATTTCCAAATGCGCACCGTTGTGGTTGGGAATTTGGGTGTTGCCATTATTGGGCAGGGTGTCTTATATGTTGCGGCCCAACAAGCGACCATGGGGGTGGCACTATTAGGTGTTGCCGTTTCGGCCTTTGGTCTCGGTGCGGCGCAGAGCTTGATGTTTGTGATGACTGCCGAAACGGTTGACTATGGCGAATGGCGCTTTGGTGTTCGCGCCCAAGGTTTGCTGACGTCCGTTTCAGCCATTGGGGCCAGTATTGGGGCCGGACTTGCTGGTGTGATCAATAGTGACATTTTGGCACATTTCCATTTTGTCCCCAATATGACCCAGACAGCTTCAGGTATCATGGGCATTAATGTTTGCTTTGTTTATGGCCCAGCTTTGATTGATGCCATTTGTATCATCAGTATTATGTTCTATGGTTTGGATAAACTCAGTGCCAAGATGCACGCCGATTTGCAGGCGAAACGCCAAGATGAAATGAACGAAGGAGTCATGAATTCATGATTAAGTATGTCAACACCACCATTAATGGGTTAACTTTGCGGGGGACGGCCTATGTGCCAGAGGACGTTATCGGTCCAGTGCCCACAGTGCTGTTATTTCACGGATTTGGCGCAGTACGGGATGAATACTTTTGTTCGTTTGTCCAAATTAGTCGCCAACTCGCACAGCGTGGCATTGCCGCAATTGCCTTTGATTTCTCTGGTCATGGTGAAAGTGATGGCGAATTTATCGACTTCACGTTTAGTAATGAAGTCTATGAAGGCACACAATTAGTGGCGTTTGTGAAGACGTTGGATTTTGTGGATGAGACACGTGTAGCGTTGCTGGGGATGAGTCTAGGCAGTGTTGCGGCTAGTATGGTCGCTGGACTGGTCGGTGATGCTGTGATGGGCTTGTGTCTTTGGTCACCGGCTGCTGTTTTCCAAGATGAGATTTTGGAAAATCAAACCTTGCAAGGTAAGTCTATTGCAACGGTTGCTGAAGATGGTTATTTTGATTTTAATTCGATGAAGTTAGGCCCACAATTCTTTGAGGATGTGAAGACGGTTGACATATACTCAACTGCCAAACAATATCTTGGTCCGGTTAAGATCATCCATGGGGCGTCGGACACGATTGCCCCAGTGAGCTATGCGCAAAAGTACGTTGACACTTATCAACAACCCGTTGATTTAACAGTGGTACCAGGAGCAGATCACAGTTGGGGGGATGTGCCAACTCGGGAATCATTATTTAACGCAACCTTGGCATTCTTTGATAAACTATATAAATAGAAAAGAGTCAATTGAACTGAGGGTAGATAAATTGGGTTATACGTTAAAAGATGTGGCAGAACGCGCTGGCGTTTCTCTGACAACAGTGTCACGTGTGATTAACAAGCGTGGTTATTTTTCCGAACAAACAGAAGCGCGCATTTATGCGGCGATGCAGGCATTAAATTATCAGCCAAATTCGGTGGCGCGGTCACTGTCAGGGAAAAAAACGAAGCTTATTGGGGTCATTTTAACGAATACACAAAACCCATTTAATGCCGAATTACTGGAAAAAATCGAGGCTGAGTTATTTGAACGGTCTTATAAAGTGATTATTGCTAACAGTTCCGATAATCCTGAAAAAGAGCGTGCTTATATTAGTATGCTCCAATCAAATCAGGTGGATGGCTTGATTACGGCATCGCATAATATGATTATTGATGCTTATCATGACTTGAATTTGCCAGTGGTGTCACTTGACCGGTACTTTGGACCGCAAATTCCGACCATCAGTTCGGATAACTTCTCTGGCGGTCAAATGGCTGCCCAAAACCTAATTGCAGGTGGCGCTAAGCGGTTGCTTGTCTTTTCGGGTGAAATGCACGATATTAACCCAACGGTTGACCGTACTAATGGGTTCATGGTCGCAAGTCAAAAACAAGGCCTGACGCCAGTTGTCCAAGTGCTACCTAGTGATGCCACGGTGAATTTCCGGAAAATGTTAATGCATCAAGCCATTACCGAACAGCAACCAGATGGCATTATGGCCACCGATGACGCGACAGCGCTGTTAGTGCTTGAAGTATTGCGCACGATGACTTTACGTGTGCCACAAGATGTCCAAGTCATCGGGTATGATGGGAGTGCGTTTGTTTTACAAAGTTTTCCAGAACTATCAACGGTGGTGCAACCAATTGCCGATTTGGCCAAAACGTTAGTTGATGTGCTGCTCACTAAAATTGACCAACCAGAACGCTCGCAAGAGCGACAATATATGTTCCCGGTCACTTTTCATCGCGGGACGACGACGAAATAATATGACCAAAAAAACAGCCTCGACGCATTTAGTCGTGGCTGTTTTTTTGGTATACGGTAGTAGTCTCCATAATTATCTAAAAAATCGCAGATTGTAGAGGATACCCACGAACCAATCTTTTTGATGTAATTTTTTGAGCAGTAGGAGACCGTCCGTAGATAACTTACCGTTAAGCGATAGAATCTGAAGCGAATGGGCTAAAAGTCCCATCTCTCGATATTGTGAGACATGCTGATCATTTAATTGATTAAGTGTTTTAGAAATAATGGTTTTTTCAGTATCAGTTAAATTGGCGTGATTTGATACGAAAGACACTAAGAATTTCTGGTCATTGTTTTTAAACATAAGTGTCTCCTCTGGTGACAAGCAAAAAGTGACAAAGGTTAAGATAATTAATATTTGATTTGATTAATGATAGCACACTGAAAATAGTAACACAATTTGATTTATCAAATAGCGAATTCATGTCATTTTTAACGGGTAAACTAGGTAGTATCACGCAGTTTTGTCAACTTTTGTTATTCAGAGCAGTGTTTATTTTGGCGATTGAAGATAAAACATGACCGGTAATACACAAAATAAAAAGGCTAATGTCTCGGGAGGAAGTCAAAAGCCTTTTTATGTTAGCGTTACGCTTATTAATAAAGAGAAGAGGAGATAAAGCCAGTTGGTTAGGTTGGCTATGTCTTAAATATTACAGTTAAAAATTTAAATAAAAATATAACCGAAATAAAATGAAAATAAAATTTTGGGGATATGAAGGAGAAAAAGATCCGTCATGGTATAAATTGTGAAAAATAGTATAAATATGCATATTTTGATAAAAAACGGCAGTTATCTCTGAATTCATACGTTAGCGTGTCGTTTGATAAAGTATCACCATGTTGACAGCCTACGCAAGGCATAGTAAACTAAGACTACTTGAAATTAGCACTTATTTGAGTAGGATAAACATTCGGCGTGAAGAGAAGCAGTGGTTGGTGAAAACTGCACAGGTGTTACTATCCGAAATACAGCTATCGATTTAAGCGTGGCAGCACCATGTTATCAAATGCCAAAGTGATGCGTTTTTTAACGCGTAAGCTGGGTGGTACCACGGATTTTTAATTGTCGATTCGTCCCTTCTGTCAAAGTGACAGCAGGGACTTTTTTATTGCAAAAAAACATCAGGGAACTGATGGCGACAGGAGAAAAAATATGGCAAAACAACTCAGTACCAAGTTGTCAGCTTTTTTGTTATTAGGAACGGTGATTATTTTGGCAGTGGGTGTGATTGGCTTTGGCCTTATGCCGATTGCCCCAATTTTAGCTGTGATTGGGTTAATCATGGTTGTGGCACGCTTGCGTGGCGTGTCATGGACAACGAGTCAACGTGAACTGGTGAAAGGGATTGAATCAGGACTGACACCATTATTCCTTTTCTTATTGATTGGGGCATTAATTGCGCTGTGGTTGGCAACTGGCGTGATTCCCACGATGATTTGGGCGGGCTTTAAAATTTTAACGCCGGCGTTTTTCTTGCCAACGGCGTTTGTGACGACCTCGCTGGTGGGTGCTTTGATTGGGAGTGCCTTTACAACCTTATCGACGGTCGGCGTATCGCTGATGGGTGTGGGGACATTGATGGGGATGAATCCAGCGATTGTGGCGGGAATTGTCTTATCGGGTGCAATTTTTGGTGATAAGAGTTCACCTTTGTCAGAATCAACGAACTTGGCCAGTGCCATTTCAGGGACGGATCTTTTTGCCCATATTAAAAATTTGATGTGGACGACTTTGCCGGCTTGGGTCGTGACGTTTATCGTGAGTGTGGTCTTGAGTGCTGGGTATCGAGCAGATGCACAGGCGACCCAAAAGATTGCCGCCTTATTACCCTTGCTACAACCAACATGGTGGGCGCTTGTCCCTTTGGGATTGCTCGTCATTACGGCTTGGTATAAAGTACCCGCCATTCCGGCGTTGATGCTCAATATTTTAGTCACAAGTGCTGCCTTTTTATGGCAACATAATGTGCCAGCGTTGGCAGATTTAGTCGTGAATGGCTTTAAAACGACCAGCACCAATCCAACATTGATGGCCTTGCTCAACCGCGGTGGCATGGCTGCGATGATGTCAACGATCATGATGATTATGTTGGCCTTGGGACTTGGCGGCCTGTTGAGTGGTTTAGGGATTTTAAATGCGGTCATGCAACCGATCGTGTCGCATCTTAAGACCCAACGTGCTATTATTTTGGCCACCCTGTTCACGGGGATTGGGGCAAACTTTTTGGTGGGCGAACAGTATCTCGCCACAATTTTGCCCGGTCAATTGTTTAAGAACAGCTTTAAAGCTGTTAAGCTCTCGCCATTGGCGCTGGGGCGGACGATTGAAGACTCTGGGACGGTCATGAATTATTTGGTCCCTTGGGGGGTTGCCGGTGGTTTTGCGGCGCAAACACTGGGCGTTCCCGTACTGGCCTTTGCACCGTTTACTTTGTTTGCCTTACTCTCACCGGTGATGTCGATTTTGTCAGCCGTGACGGGAATTGGCTTAAAACAAGCCGACAACTAATTTAAAAAACGCGTGACACCACTGAGTGGGTCACGCGTTTTATTGTGGGATGCTTGGTCAAGGGGACGTGGTATAATCGAGTAAATAGGGCATTGGCCGATGTGATTGAGATCGGGTGTTGCGTTGGCGATAAGGGAGCAAGATATGATTCGTGATATGGTACGTGCAAAACCGTTGAGTTGGCTATTATTTATTTTGGGGTCAGATATTTTGACCGCTTATTTGCTTAACCTTTGGCACCAACAACCATTTAGTGCGCCGCAAGATTATTGGACTATTTTGAAATTAGTCAGCATGGATATGATCAGTTTTGTGTTTATCATGTTGTTTTTGGATTGGTTACATGTGAAGTTTTTTGCTGGGCAACCAGAGAACTGGTTTGACAAAACGACCCGCATTGGCGGGAACATTTTGGCAGCCTATTTTGGGTGGTTTAGTGTCCTCTATATTGGCGTCCAAGGGGTAATTTGGTTATTGCAGCAGACGCAAGCATTTCAAAGTGATGATCTTTTGGTCTTGGCAGTGGTAGCTGGTCTGCTGGCTAGTTTGCATTACATTTTCCGGCAATATATTCCGTGGTCATTTCAATTGAATCCGTTTTGAATCCTGCTAATTCATAAGACACGTTGCGTAAACAGTGTCTTTTTTTTGTTAAAAAATACAGAGACGCGTAAAATAGAATCTAAACAATGATTTTATGGTATGTGACAACGATGAGGAGGCGTTAGCATGAGGATATATGCAGTACGACATGGTCAAACTATTTTTAATTGGTTAGACAAAGTCCAAGGTTGGGCCGATACGCCCTTAACACCAAAAGGCGAAGCAGATGGCCGTGCGGCCGGTCAACGCTTGAAAAATGTGCATTTTGATGCCGCTTTGTCATCAGATACATCGCGGGCGATTCATACGGCTGAATTTGTGTTGGCTGAAAACCTGCAAACGCCACCAGCGTTAGTCAGCACACCCGAATGGCGGGAATATTTTTTTGGCAGTTTTGAAGGTGGGGGTAACCATGAGATGTGGTCTGCTGTAGCGGCCGCGTTAGGACTAGTGACAGATGATCCCAGCGAAATTGCTGAACAAGCGGACATGACGACGATCATGGATACGATTTATCAACTGGATCCGCAACATCTCGGGGAAAATGCGGCCGCCTTTTGGCAACGCATTGATCAAGCTTTGGCTAACTTGTTGGCAAAATATCCGGCTGACGCGACAATTTTGCTCGTGACGCACGGTCAACTCATTGGTAATTTGGCACAACACTACGGCCAGCTAATGACAGCGCAACGGCCACAAAACGGCTCGGTGGCTATTTTTGATCTAAGTGCCACCGGTGCTTTGCAAGTGCAAACGGTTAATGATTTGACGACGGTCTTTTAACTGCCCATCGGTTGACGCAATAGCTTATAATAGAATTATGCAAAAACCGCGTGAAATTTTAAAAGAAGTCTTTGGTTACGATGATTTTCGTACCGGACAATTAGATATTATTGAAAAAGTTTTAGCACATAAGCATGCGCTAGCGATTATGCCAACTGGTGGTGGGAAATCCATCACGTATCAGCTACCGGCTGTGATGTTTGAAGGGATTACTTTGGTCGTCTCGCCGTTGATTTCGCTGATGAAGGACCAAGTGGATGGTCTGAATGCGATGGGGATTGACGCCACCTTTTTGAACTCAACTTTGACAGGTCAAGAGCAGGCGCAACGGATGTCAGACATTCGGGCAGGCTTTTATAAAATGTTGTATGTGTCACCTGAACGCTTGGAAATTCCGAGTTTTTTTAATTTTGTCCAGCAACTGCCGATTGAATTAATTGCCATTGACGAAGCCCATGTTATGTCACAATGGGGACATGATTTCAGACCCAGCTACCTGAATATTTTGCCGTTACTCGCACAAATTCCAGGCCAGCCAGCAGTACTTGGTTTGACGGCGACGGCCACGGATCGTGTCCGTCAAAACTTGCAGCAATTACTGGCTGTTAGTGATGAAGACACTGTTTTAACCGGCTTTGCCCGTGATAATTTGGCCCTTAAAATCGTCCATCAAGTCGATAAACGCCAATATGTCCAAGATTATTTGCGGTCTAATACTGGAAAAAGTGGCATTATTTATGCGGCCACGCGTAAACAAGTTGATGAATTATATGACTTTTTGGCTAAAAAAGGTGTCAAAGTTGGGCGTTATCATGCTGGATTACCAGAAAAAGAGCGTCAAGCGATGCAGGAAGCCTTTTTATATGATGATGTCCAAGTGATGATTGCCACTAATGCTTTTGGCATGGGGATTAACAAGCCGGATGTGCGTTTTGTCATTCATTATGCCGTGCCAGGCAACATTGAGGCCTATTATCAAGAAATTGGTCGTGCGGGCCGTGATGGGTTGCCGTCAGAGGCGGTCTTATTGTATGCACCGCAAGATATTCATTTGCAGGAATTTTTTGTGCAGAAGTCCGAGGGGACCGAAGCGCATAAGCAAAATGAATACAATAAAATTCGTGAAATGAATGCTTTTGCCAATACGGAAACGTGTCTGCCGCGGTATCTCTTGAGTTACTTTGGTGAGCTGGTGACCGAAGATTGTGGTCAGTGTTCGAATTGTTTGGATGCGCGTGAGCGGGTGGATGTGACAACCGATGCGCAGCGCGTCTTGGCCAACGTCGTGCGGATGAACCAAAGCTTTGGGAAAACTTTGGTTGCTAAAGTCCTCAGAGGCTCACGGGATGCCAGTGTGCAAAAGTATGCGCATTTAACGACATTACCCACATTTGGCTTGATGAAAGAGCGGACGATTAAAGATATTAGTCGTTTTATTGATTATTTGACGGCCGACGGCTATTTGCGGATTGAAGGCGGCGAATTTCCTGTCTTAAAGCTGACAGATCGTGGTGTGCAGGTGCTCAAAGGGCAATTAAAAGTGACCAAGCGGGTTAACCAGCAAGTCATTGCCCAACGTCAAATCAACGTGGCGACTGACGGTTTAAAGTTATCAGATGAGGATAACCAATTATTTGCTAAATTAAAGATGAAGCGCTTGGCGCTTGCACGTGAAGCGGGCTTGCCACCGTTTATGATTTTCTCAGATAAAACACTGATGAATATGGCCGTTCTCCGACCAAAAACAGCAGCTGAATTTTTAGCTATTTCTGGTGTTGGTGAGAAGAAATTTGAAATTTACCATGATGACTTTGCAGCAGTGCTTGCTGAGGCGTAAGATTGCATCAAATATTTAAAAGATGGCGGTTGCCATCTTTTTTTGTGGCCTAAAAGTGTCAACTGTTGGCACAATGGGCAACGCAGGCATTATATGGTCATTTAAAAAAATAACAAAAAAATTTACGTTAGTTAGTTGCGCGAACAAACCAACCGTGATATAGTAACACTATAAAAAGAAATGTTACCGCTTTCAAAAAATCACAAGCAGCGTTAAGCAAGTTAGATTTTAGAATATGGTGACATAGTATAGCATAATTTGTTAGCAATAGAAGGAGAAGAAAGATGGACGGAAGTGTTCACAAGAATAATGAATTTGCTAAGCTCACAACGTGGGATCGTGTGAGTTATGGATTGGGCGATTTTGCTCAAAACTTGGTGTTCGGTACGGTCGGTGGTTTCTTACTATTTTATCTGACGAACATTAACGGTATTTCTGCTGGTGTTGGGGCAACAATCTTTTTGGTTGTCCGTTGGATTAACGTTGTTTGGGATCCTTGGGTCGGCACGGTTGTCGATAAAGCTCGGGTCACAAAACACGGTAAGTACCGGCCATTCCTGCTAAACTTTGGTTTGCCGTTGGTTATTTTGGCGGCATTGCTCTTCTTGCCAGTCGCTAAGGTACTTGGTGCTGGTACAGTAGCCACAACAGCCTACGCAACAGTTTCATATATGGCAACGGCCTTGGTTTACTCATTTGTTAATATTCCTTATGGTGCCTTGAACGCCTCATTGACACGTGATGAAACAGAAGTCGGTAAGTTGACATCAACGCGTATGATGTTGGCCAACGTTGGTAACTTGTTGGTGTACACACTTTTCCCATTGTTTGTGCAATTGGCTTCACCAAACGCGAAATTAACAGACACTGGCTTGTTCGGTTTAAAGTTGAATTTGGGTAATTATGCTGCGCCAGAAGCAGCGGGTGCCTGGTTTAAAGTGTACGGCATCTATATGTTGATTGGGGCAGCGAGCCTATTCGTGGCTTACCGTAACACGAAAGAACGTGTGTTACCTGCAGAAACAGCGGGCGATCAAGTTAAGTATACAGATCTCTTTGCGGAATTTAAGCGTAACAAGGCCCTACAAATCTTAGGTATGTTCTTCCTTGTTGGCTTTACATTGATGTTCTTTGGTAACACTGTATGGCCATACTTTATGCAATACAACTTTGGTACTGAAGGTGGTAAGTCAGCTTTGATGGCCTCAATTGGTCTGATTGGCTCAATTCCAGGTATTTTCTTGGTTGTCATGTGGCCACGACTACGTGCGACATTAGGTAAGAAAGGTTTCTTCTATACATTCTTGAGTATCTTCATTGTTGGTCAATTGTTGCTCTTTGCTTGGTCAAAGCAACCATCAGCAGACTGGCTTGGTTTCACTGGTCGTTTCTTGCAACAGTGGGGATTGACATCAGCCACAGGCTTCATGTGGGCCTTGGTTCCTGAAGTTGTGGCGCATGGTGAATATATCTCTGGTAAGCGTGTGGTCGGCATTATCAACGCCATCATGGGACTTTTCTTCAAGATTGGTTTAGCTTTGGGTGGTATTATCCCAGGTTATTTGCTTCAAATGACTGACTTTAAGTCAGGCGCTTTGACACAATCAGCACTTGCCCAGACAGGTATTGAATGGTCAATGATTTGGATGCCAGCTATCTTGGCACTTTTGGCAATGTTTGTGATTAGCCGTTATCCTTTGTCTGACGCTTATGTTGATAAAATGAATCGCGAACTTAAAGAAAAGAATAGTTAATTGTTGAAAGATTAAGTTAATAGGAGAAAATTATGCAGATTCAGAATCCTGTATTGCCCGGTTTTAATCCGGATCCATCAATTATTCGTGTGGATGATACTTATTACATTGCAACGTCAACATTTGAATGGTTCCCTGGGGTTCGTATTCATGAATCAAAGGATTTAGTTCACTGGAACCTAGTTAAAAATGTACTTGATACGACTGAGATGCTTGATATGAAAGGGAATCCGTCTTCTGGCGGTATCTGGGCACCAGACCTTTCTTATGCGGATGGTAAGTTCTGGCTGATTTTCACCGATGTGAAAATTACAGATGGTAACTTCAAGGATATGAAGAACTATCTGACAACAGCTGAAACAATCCAAGGACCATGGACAAAGCCAGTTTTGATTAACGGTGTTGGCTTTGATGCATCACTATTCCATGATGACGATGGTCGCAAGTATTTGGTACAACAAACATGGGATCATCGTGAATATCGTCATCCGTTCGATGGTATTACGTTGACAGAATTTGATACAGATACTATGCAGTTGAAGCCAGAAACGGCACGGACTATTTTTGCCGGCACAGATGTTAAGTTAGTCGAAGGGCCACACTTGTATAAGATTAACGGTGAATACTACTTGTTCACTGCAGAAGGTGGCACAATCTTTACGCACCAAGAAGTGGTATCACGTTCAAAGACATTGGATGAATTGTCATTTGTGGTGGAACCAGATGGGCCATTTATCACGAACTTTGATACGCCAAATTCTTATTTGCAAAAGCAAGGCCACGGTGCATTGGTATCAACACCAGGCGACGAATGGTACTATGCTTCTTTGACGGCACGCCCATGGCATCATGCCAACGAAAGTGCCACGGATCCGCGTGGTTGGTCAACGTTAGGTCGTGAAACAGCAATTCAAAAGGTTGAATGGGATGACGAAGGTTGGCCACGGATTGTCGGTGGTCACGGTGGACAAACATTCGTTGACGCACCAAAGGATGCGATTGTGACAGACGCACCGGCAGATCATTCACAACATGATGAGTTTGACACACCAACGCTAGACCTTAACTGGAATACTCTACGTGTACCATTTACTGAAAAAATGGGGCACACTGGTGATGGTAAGTTAACATTGATTGGACAAGGCTCACTGGCAAATACGTTTGATTTGTCTTTGATTGCACGTCGTTGGCAAGCCTTCTACTTTGATGCGGAAACAAAGGTGAAGTTTGAGCCTTATTCTTACCAAGCGATGGCCGGTTTAACGAATTACTATAACCACTCACATTGGTCATGGATTTTCATTACTAAGAATGATGCTGGCCAAAATGTTATCGAAGTTGCCGAAAACAAGGGTGGTCTCCGCAATGGTAGCTACACGTCATATTTGCGTGATCAAGCCCCAGTTATTCCTGACGGGACAGAATACGTCTACTTTAAGTCTGAAAACCGTAAGGAAACGTATACGTACTATTACTCATTTGACGGGGAAACATGGCATGCAACAGGTGTTGTGTTAGATGCTGCGGTACTATCAGATGACTATATTGTCCGCGAATATGGTGGCTTCTTTACTGGCGCTTATGTTGGTTTGGCTGCGGTGGATTATTCAGGCTATGGTTCAACAGCAGAATTTGAGTACTTTGATTACAAAGAACTCGGGGATCGTGTGCTGGCTGACGGCTCGTTCTCATGGGAAAAGTCAGAACAACGTTTTGATTAATTGATTTAAATGGATCTTCTTTGAAGATCCATTTTTTATTGGCATTAAAAATGGGAATGGGTGATGTTTAAGGTATGGCTTGAAGGATATGCTGAGTTCACGTACAATAAATATATAATCGAACAAAAAGTGTAATGATTGCTGATAACGAGTTATCGTGACTTGGTTATCCGGCGACGATTGTCGCAAAAATAGCTATTCGTAGCATCAGTCCTTTGAAATGGAGTGTCGGTAAACATGGATAAATCAGATCAACTCACAATGAGAGATCATAATCAACGTCTCGTGTTACAAGCATTATTTAACGCGAAGGAAACATCGCGGGCGCAGTTGGCTGTCGATTTAAACCTTCACAAATCAACGATTAGTTCAATTTACCGTGATTTGGATAAATTAGGGTTTATTGAAGACCTTGGTGAAGGGACAACGACTGAAACGGGTGGGCGCAAAGCCAAAATGATTCGTTTTAATCGGCGATATGGCTATGTGATGAGTTTTGATATGGGACGTTATCATTTGCGTATGGCTTTGGTCCGTCTTAGTGGTGAAGTTATTTCTCAAAGCGCAGAACTAGTTGATGGGCGCGCCATTGATGAAGTGCTGGCACTGATGAGTCAGCATGTGAAAGCTCATAAAAATAAAAAACATGGCACCCAAGAAGGTTTAATGGGGATTGCTGTGGGGATTCACGGTGTGGTGAATCATAATCAGGTCGTGTATTCGCCGTTTTTTGATTACCGTAACGTTGATATCGCGGCAACACTTGAAAAAGTCGGCGGTGTGCCGGTGATGTTAGAAAATGAGGCGAATTCAGCGGCCGTTTATATTCGTGACTACCATGACTATTACCGGACAGCGCAGTATGATAATTTAGTGGCTTTGAACATCCATTATGGTATTGGTGCTGGCATCATTATTGATGGTCAACTTTATCGTGGGATGCAAGGGGATGCGGGTGAAGTCGGGCGCAGTATTGTGGCCATGGCACACAACGATCCTATCCGTGTCGAAGATTTATATTCAGAAGATGCGATGTTGGCGCGACTTGCAGCTTTGACGGAAAATCCAGTGGCAAATCGTGATGCGTTTGTCACTTTTGCCAACCAGAACAATGCGGTGAGCACGCGTTTGTTAGATGATTGGGTAATCGGCATTGCCCAAGTCGCCTACAATATCATTCAAACGACTGCGCCCCAAGCATTATTTATTCATTCACGGTTTATTGCGGAAATGCCGGATTTACTTAGTCGTGTGATCGAAGCTTATCAACATATGAATCCAACGAATGAGAGTGAAATTTTGTTTGCAAATCGCTCGGTCTATGAAGCAACACTACTTGGTGGTGCGGCAGCCATGACTCGAAAAATCCTTGATTTAGAGGAACTACCATTAGTATTTACACACTAAAACCCAGTCAGGGTTTTTTTATTATCCTGTAAAAATTTAATGAAATAATTTTATACAAAAAGGGTTGCGCTTAGGAATGAAAGCGTATACAATATAGTTGTAAGTTGGTTGTGTAAACCAACCAACATAAGATTAAATTGATAGGGACGTTAATGTCCAGAAGGAGTAATACATGTCAGAATTGTTTTCATTTCCAAAAGTGACTTATGTTGGCAATAAGTCACTAACAGCTGGTGATGGGTACCATTACTATAACGCTGATGAAGTTGTTGCCGGCAAGAAGATGAGCGAATGGCTCAAGTTTTCAGTTGCCTACTGGCACACAATGGATCAACGTTTGACAGATCCGTTTGGTGAAGGCACAGCAGTACGCCCATGGGATAATGCGGGTGACGGCGATGAAATGGCCGCAGCGTTGGCAAAAGTCGACTACATGTTCGAATTTTTGGACAAGACAGGTATTGAATACTTTGCTTTCCACGATCGCGACTTGGCACCAGAAGGTAAGACATTAGCCGAAACAAATGCGAACCTTGACAAGGTGATCGACAAGATCGAACAAAAGATGCAAGAAACTGGCAAGAAGGTGCTTTGGAACACAGCCTCACTCTTCACTAACAAGCGTTTCTTAGCTGGTGGGGCAACAACACCATTTGCCGAAGTCTTTGCTTATGCCGCTGGTCAAATTAAGCACTCACTTGACATCGCCAAGCGTTTGGGTTCAGAATCTTATGTTTTCTGGGGTGGTCGTGAAGGTTATGACTTCCTCTTGAATACAGACACAAAGCGTGAATTGGACCACATCGCAGCATTCTTCAAGTTGGCTAAGGACTATGCCGATGAAATTGGTTACACAGGTCAATTCTTGATTGAACCAAAGCCAAAGGAACCAACACAACACCAATATGACTTTGATGTGCAAACAACGATTGCGTTCTTAAAGACATATGGTTTGGAAGACACATTCAAGTTAAACTTGGAAGGTAACCACACTTACTTAGCTGGTCATACTTATGAACATGAAGTTCGCTTTGCGCGTGAAGCTGGCTTGCTTGGTTCACTTGATGCCAACATGGGTGACAAGCTAACAGGTTGGGATATCGATGAATTCCCAAATGACATTTATGAAGCTACATTGGTCATGTATGAATTCTTGAAGAATGGTGGTTTGCCAACAGGTGGTTTGAACTTCGATTCAAAGCCACGTCGTCAGAGCTTCGAATTTGAAGATCTCTTCTACGCTCACATTGCTGGTATGGATACGTATGCTGCTGGTTTGAAGGTGGCAGCTAAGTTGATCGAAGATCAAGTTATCGAAAACATTTTGAAGGAACGCTATGCTTCATTTGATTCAGGTATTGGCGCAGACTTTGAAGCTGGTAAGGTGACATTGAAGGATCTGGCTGCTTATGCGGAAAACAAGACAGATGACGAAATCAATGCAACATTGAAGTCAGGTCGCCAAGAACAAATTAAGGCCACATTGAACAACTACATTTTCTCAGTGTTGGGCAAGTAAGCATTTAAATTAATCCGATTATATATCCTCCCTAAAAAATAATTTCCTCTCCTTAAATTAAATTTCCAATCAAAATTAACATATACCGATTTAGCCAACAACTGATGCAATTGGTTGTGTGGGAAAAGGCATCGCAACGTCAGTTGCGATGCCTTGTACATAGCATGCAGGATAAAATTTACCATGATTGTCAGTATTACTGCATGCGAATAATTTTAGTCATTAAAGTCAATTGGAGAAAAAAGTATGACACAAGTTGTATTAGGTGTCGATCTTGGCACATCATCTGTTAAAGTTTCTGCTGTGGATCGTGAGGGTCAAATTGTTGCGCAGCAAAGTTTTGATTACCCACTGTCACAACCACATCCCGGCTGGTCTGAACAAAATCCTGAAGATTGGGTGAATGGGACAACAGTTGCCATTGTGAACTTAATTTTAAAGGACGGCATTAAGCCAGAAGATATTGCGGGCATCTCTTATTCCGGCCAAATGCATGGGCTTGTCTTATTAGATGAGCACCATCAAGTGCTACGCCCAGCAATTTTGTGGAATGATACCCGTACAACAAAGCAAACGCAAGAAATTGCGGATAAGATGGCAGACAAGTTTGTCGCCATTACGCGTAACCATGCTTTGGAAGGTTTCACATTACCTAAGATTCTTTGGGTTAAAGAAAACGAACCAGAAATTTTCAAGCAAGCGAAAACATTCTTGTTGCCAAAGGATTATCTACGTTACCGGATGACCGGTAAGTTGGCGATGGATTATTCAGATGCGGCGGGGACGGTCGCACTGGACGTTGCCGGTAAGGCGTGGTCAAAAGAAGTGCAAGAAGCATTTGACCTACCAGCCTCATTCTTCCCAGAATTAATTGAATCAACAGATTTAGCTGGATATATTTCAGACACATACGCCTCATTCTCTGGCTTAACAACCGATACAAAAGTGTTTGGTGGTGCGGCCGATAATGCAGCGGGTGCTGTGGGTGCTGGCTTATTACAACCAAATATGGTGATGTCATCGATTGGAACATCAGGCGTGGTGGCTAAATTTGAAGCACAACCGGATGTGGATTATCGCGGAGACATTCACTTCTTTAATCACGCGATTCCGAATACTTTCTATTCAATGGGCGTGACGTTAGCAGCCGGGGATGCCAATGCTTGGTTCAAGTCTGTCTTTGGACAAGACATCCCGTTTGCAGAATGGGTGAATGCAGCGGCTGAATCATCAGTTGGGGCGAACGGGTTGATCTTTACACCTTATATTTCTGGTGAACGGACGCCTTATCCAGATGCGGACATTCGTGGTAGCTTTACTGGAATTGATCGCACCCATCAACGTGCTGACTTTATTCGTGCAGTGTTGGAAGGTATTATTTTCAGCTTTAAAGACATTATGACGATTTATGATCGTGAAGGCGCTGAATTTGATACAGTCGTTGCTATTGGTGGTGGGGCTAAGAGTCCTTTGTGGTTGCAGATTCAAGCTGATATCTTCAACAAGAAGGTTGTCACACTGGCCAACGAACAAGGTCCAGGTTTAGGTGCTGCTATGATTGCGGCAACAGGATTAGGTTGGTATGATTCAGTTCAGCACGCGGCGAGTGAAATTATTTCATTTGGCGCAACTTATGAACCAAATCCCGAAGCAGTGGCTAACTATGAGCAAGTGTATGCGATTTATCAACAAGTCTATGCGGCAACAAAGGATATTTCACATGACCTAATGGCCTACCGACGCCAACTCAAAAACGCCTAAGAACGGGCTAATTAGCCTACGGTGTCAGTCATTGTCACTTGAGTAACGTGATCATCGTGCGCAAATCGATGAAAACGCTTGATACTATCAGCTATGTTTGGTATGATAGTATCTGTTATGGAGAAGTACTCAAGCGGCTGAAGAGGCGCCCTTGCTAAGGGTGTAGACGTGTTAAAGCGTGCGAGGGTTCGAATCCCTTCTTCTCCACTACTGTTTTAAAAACGCTGTATCAGGTTTAAAACCTTGATACAGCGTTTTTTTGTGCAAAAAAAGCGTACGTATGCGACAAGACGTACACTGTTAGTAAGACGTTATTTTTAATCATGAGTTAGTTGGCTTTTAATTGCTGTGCCGTTGCCAACGATAGACTTTCAATTAAATCAATACCATCTGCTTCAGTTGCGTTACCGTTCGTGAGGACGGCAATCGTATAATTGCTGTCCTTTGTTTGGATATGACCAATTGAATTCACAATCCAACCGTCATCGTCGTCTGAGTCCAACCAACCATTTTTAAGTTGTATCGTGGCGTTATCAGGGATGCCTTTACTGATGCCCCAATCTTGATCGGGACTCACATTAGCCATTAAATGGAGCACATAATGACGATCTGAACGATTCAGTGGCGACTTTTGGCCATAGGCTAAAGCATTAAGTAATTTAAGTTGGTCTTGTGCCGTTGTTGTAGTCATCCCCCAGGCATCCGGATTCATTTTACTTTGTGTCATGTGTAGGGTACTAAATAAATCGTCTGGGCCGGTATAACCATCTTGATAGGTATTTAATAGAGTGGTGGTGGCATCGTTATCTGAATCAACGATCATACTCTCCGCTAGTGTTTTTTCGGTTGGTGAAAGCGACGCATCATCAGACTGACTCATACGTAATAAATTGGCCAAGACACTCACTTTGACAATGCTGGCAGTGGGATAAGTTGCTGAGGTGTTGCTATTATAGATGGTGGTTTGTTTTGTGAGCGCATTGTAGACACCAATATTCACATCTGAACCTTGGTGATGCAAGATGGTTTGCCATTGTTGTTTAAGGGCAGAATCTGGCTGATGCTGTAATTTTTCGGATAACGCAATAACTGGAGAATCGACAGTATTCAAGGCGTTTTTTTCCAACAACCGGTGTGTAATCAGCAGACTAAACACGAGGAGTAGTGGAACAAGTACGAGTGGGAATCTTTTTTTCTTGGCGTGGTTCATAGATTTTGGCATGCTTTACATTATTTTAGAGGCGCTAGGTAAGTACGGTATTGGCAAGTCGCATGCGCACATGACGTCAAGACACAGTGTCTAGTGAAACCACTGACCGTTGCAGTAGTCGTACTTTTTGGGGAAGCACGACGTTATCATGCTTACTATCTTACCATAGTTTTTAAGCCTAAAAGTGTGATTAAGAGCTTGGCGATACCACAGCAAATACGTTTTATTTGCTTGTCTCACCAGCAGGTGCTGTACGGTCTCAAAATTAAAAAAGACACCAAAAAATTGGCGTCTTTTTAGTGTCATTGTTAATTTATCTGGGAGTTTTGGTTTTTAATCCCAAAAATAATCAGTGCCATGGCTATCAATAGTAGGCCGACAAAGAGGCCGAAAACGCCACTGATACCAAAATTGGCATCGAGTAACCAGCCGACCAAGAATGGTCCGATGGTTGCCCCTAAACGGCCAACGGATTGGGCTGACCCCATTGCGGTGCCACGAATGGCTTGGGGAAAGAGGCTGGGCGTTAAGGCGATCAGAATGCCCCAGGCACCAAGGTCAAAGAACGATAACCAAGCACCAGCAATCAGAATCACTGGCGTGCTGTGTGCCAGACCAAAAACGAGGCTGGCAACGATTGTTCCCAGCAGATAAATACTGAGTAATTTTTTTAAGTTGATTTTAGTTAAGAGATAGGCGGCTAAATAGTAACCGGGTAATTGGGCAATGCTCATACCTAGGGTATAACCAAGTGAGCGCACAACGGAAAAGCCGCGTAAAACCAACACACTTGGCAACCAGAGGAAAATCCCATAGTACGTTAACATGATGATGAACCAGACCAGACTGATATTAAGCAATGGCCAGCGGTGTTCGGGTGACCATAATGTCCGAAAGGCGGGTGTTGCTTGTTGCTTGGGCGTGATTGTATCTTCTGGGAGATGATGCCTGAGATACCAGGCATAAAGTGACAAACTAGCGGTCAAGAGTGCCGCCGTACGCCAACCAAAGTGGGGGATAATTAAAAACGCGATTAGTGAAGCGATAATCCAACCATAAGCCCAAAAACTATCGACTAACACCAACATTTGATGGCGCTTGGTACCGGTATAGTGATCCGCAATCAGGGCTGCTGCAACGGGTAATTCACCACCTAAACCAACCCCGGTAATAAAGCGAATCACCATAAACCAGGCGAGGTTTGGGGCAAAAGCCAGCGCTAAATTACTCAAAGAAAACAGGACGAGCGTCCACATCAGGACGCGTCTGCGCCCAAAACGATCCGATAATTTACCACACAACAACGCACCAATCATCATACCCACAGACGTGATGGCACCGACTAACCCAAGCTGGGTCTCGTTTAGCGTCCATTCTGTCTTCAATAGGGGCATCATAAACGACAATAAAGCGACGTCTAGCGCATCGATCATCCAGGCAGTGCCGACGACGAGCAACAGACGTTTTGAATTGACCATGACAAAATCTCCTTCTTTGCTAATAAAAGTTTTTTTTACTTTTATTAATTAAGGCGATTGTACACTAGCGTTATTGAATAAGCAACTGATATTTTTTAGCTGGGCGGCCGGGGCGATTTTGGCTACTTGAACCAAGTGGTCGCAGTAAGTGTTGATGATTCCGTAAAAAGTTAGAATTATCAGGCTCTTTTTTACCAAAACTTTCAAAAACATGGCGCGCCATTTTAAGCGTAAAGTCCGATCCCAAAATCAGCAAAATGGTCGGTTGATAGTCTAATTTATTGATAATGCGCTGGGTAGCAACGGTGAGAATCCAATTGTGGTCAAAAGCGAGACGCTTGGTTGGATCCTGGTGGGTGATGTAGTCATCGGCAACGAGTGTTTGGAAAGCTAAATCCTGATACTTGAAGCTAAATAAGCCTGACGGGTGTTTTTTCAGCGTAAACCACTGGGCATCCAGCGCACCAGGCCCGGGCTGGAGTGTCGGATAACTTGGTAAGAAGGTCATATAGCTGAGTGACAAGGCACGTTCGCCGGGCGAGCGGTTAGGCTCGGTAAATGTTGCCAGCTGTTCAGCGTGGACATTGGGCAAGTCGAGACCGAGTTTTTCTTTAACAAGCCGCAAAGTGGCCTCGTGGGCACTCTCATCGACACGTAACCAAGTCTCAGGTAATGCCCAAAAATTCTGGAAAGGGCTGTCTGCACGTTTGATTAATAGGAGTTTCACCGCTAGTGTCTCGGGGTCGAGACTCCAGATAACATTTGTGATGGTAATGCGTGGTTTTTCAATTGGCGTTGTGGTCATAGTTGCTGCCTTTGGTTGTGTGATTTTATTCATAGGGATTATCTTCATATTTTAACATTTTATCTCGGTTAACCGCATCTTATCATGGCGGGATACGGTTGAAATCCTGTGAACAAGGTGAATAAAATATTGAAAAATTTTTTTAATTTTTTAAGATATGGTAAGATGAATAGCAAGCTATCAAAGGGGGAAATAGGTAATGACAGCGTGGGGGGCCTTAGCTGACTTTTTTAAGCAGTATACCAATTTTCGTGGGACAAGTTCACGTCGTGCGTTCAATTGGGTTGTGTGGTTTTGGGGGAGTGTGTCTATTATTGTGGCCAGCATCATTGTGGCAGTCGCTCGGCTAGGTGCCTTTTTTGGCCGGCAAGCTGCGGCACAAACGGAAACGAGTGCGGTTGAAGCAACGGTGATGCTTGTTGTGATGGTGTCGTGTTTTATGTCAATCATTGTTGTTTTGCCAACCGTAGCTTTATACACGAGAAGGTTACATGATATGGGTTATTCAGGGTGGTGGCAAGTTGTACCGTTGAGCCTGAATATTTTATTTGTCAGTCTATTGTTAATCGATCACTTGCAATTACCAATATTGATGAAAATGTGGTGGTTACCAGTGATAGTGAGTTTATTACTGACAGCTTGGCTGTCGCTAGGAAAAACTAGTACAAGTCAGCGTTATCGTTAATATAAAAAGCAACGACCAATATGGCCGTTGCTTTTTTAGTCACCACGGACATCGCCGTGAACAAGATGTTTAAAGATATGGCGGTCAGCCCAAGCGATATTGCGACCTTGAAAAAAGAATGAGACGAGTGTGACCAGGCCAAGCGCGACAATTTGATGGCTAATGAGAAAGGCCACGCATGAAATCCCAATCGCGACGATGAAATTACTCATCTGAGCTTTTGAAGCATCACCATGAAAATAGTCAAAACGCAAAATATTCGTTAAGTCGTCTAGGGGGTGTAAGACCCAATTCACGCGTTGATAAATGGAAATGGCAACCCCGATCGTCCAAATGGCAAAAACATCGAGCAATAAACGCCAATACCAAGCAATGGCATCAACCCCTAATTTAACGAAAAAAGCCGCAAAGATGCCGACCAACAAACTAAAAGATAGTCCAAAGAGTACATTTCCTGTAAAACGGATCCAATTAAAGTTCATGGCGAGAAACATATTTAAAAAGGCAATCGATGTGGCAAATAGGGCCAGGAAAATCCCGATTTGCCAACCGGTGAGATGCGCAAGGTTGGCCGCACCAGCTGTCCACGGCGCAGAACCCATGGCTGTTGCGACACTTAAACCATTACCAAACGAATTAAGCATCAGGGAAATGGCAAAGAAACTGATTTTTTGCTTCAACCCAAGTTGGTAAAATTGACCATCCAGATAATACATACATTTCTCCAATTAATTGTCTTGCATTTATTATAGCAGTAACAACATGTAAGCGTAATTGTTTACAAATTCACATATAAGGTGTATATTGTTTGTGAAATAGTTATCAATAGGAGGGCATTAAAAGATGACGAAAGTAGCATTAGTAACAGGAGCTGGACAAGGTATTGGACAAGCGATTGCGGAACGATTGGTTAAGGATGGCTTTAAGGTAGCAGTTGTTGGCCGTCATTTAGACAAAGTGCAGAAAGTAGCGGATAAGATTAACGACAACGGTGGCGAAGCCATTGCGATTCAGGCAGACGTAGCAAAACGTGCGGAGGTTTTTGCAGCAGTTGCTGAAACAAAAGAAAAATTTGGTGAATTCAATGTTATCGTCAATAACGCAGGCGTGGCACCAACAACGCCAATTATGTCGGTTACTGAAGAAGATATGAACTGGACTTGGGGGATTAATGTGAATGGTGTAGTCTGGGGGACACAGGCAGCCGCGGATGCCTTTATGTCACTTGGACACGGCGGTAAAATTATTAACGCAACATCTCAAGCGGGCGTACAAGGAAATCCTAATTTGACGGCGTATGGTTCAACGAAATTTGCGATTCGCGGTATTACTCAAACCACAGCTAAGGAATTAGCTGAATTTGGTATCACGGTGAATGCCTTTGCGCCAGGAATTGTTAAAACACCAATGATGTGGGACATTGCGCACGAAGTCGGGCAAAATGCTGGCAAAGATGATGAGTGGGGGATGGCACAATTCTCTGATGGGATTGCGCTTGGTCGTTTGAGTGAACCTGAAGATGTTGCTAATGTCGTGAGTTTCCTAGCTGGAGAAGATTCTAACTATGTGACTGGGCAAACAATTGTTGTTGACGGTGGCATGGTATTCCATTAAGCATATCTATATAAAGAGCGTAGCGCTATTTAGCGCTACGCTCTTTATATGTTGTTTTATTCGGGTTGTTAACAGTGATTTTTGTGATCAATTCGCCTTTTTAATTGACATTGTATATAAATGCACAAAAATATAATAGTGATAAAATTGTTTTAAAATGCTGATTAATCAACGTTTTAAAAAATGTTTCTGAAAAACTTGCATTTTAAACCAGGCTGTTATATACTTATATTGTTAATAAATGAGCAAACGATAAAAGGAGTAGTCATTATGGTAGACTCAAATGAAAAGAAGCCCGCAAAGAAGGCTTTGACGCCAGAAGAAAAGGCGGAATTACAAGCACAAGCTGAAAAAATGACAGCAGAATTGGTTGAAAAGTCTCAAAAGGCTTTGGCTGAATTCTCAACATATACACAAGAACAAGTTGATAAGATTGTTGCAGCAATGGCATTGGCTGGATCAGAAAACTCATTGCTATTGGCGCACGAAGCACACGACGAAACTGGTCGTGGAGTTGTTGAAGATAAGGATACAAAGAACCGTTTTGCTTCAGAATCTGTTTATAACGCCATCAAGTTTGATAAGACAGTTGGTGTCATTAGTGAAGATAAAATCCAAGGAAAGGTTGAAGTAGCTGCACCACTTGGTGTATTGGCTGGTATCGTACCAACAACTAATCCAACGTCAACAACAATCTTTAAGGCAATGTTGACAGCAAAGACACGTAACACAATTATCTTTGCTTTCCATCCACAAGCACAAAAGGCTTCAGCCCACGCTGCACAAATTGTTTATGAAGCAGCGGTGAAGGCTGGCGCACCTAAGAACTTCATCCAATGGATTGAAACACCATCAATTTATGCAACAACAGCTTTGATCCAAAACCCAGGTATTGCCTCAATCTTGGCTACTGGTGGCCCATCAATGGTTAACGCAGCCTTGAAGTCAGGTAACCCTTCAATGGGTGTTGGTGCCGGTAACGGTGCGGTTTATATCGATGCAACTGTTGACACAGACCGTGCGGTATCTGACTTGTTGTTGTCAAAGCGTTTTGATAACGGTATGATCTGTGCCACTGAAAACTCAGCGGTTATCCAAGCTCCTGTTTATGATGAAATTTTGCAAAAGTTGCAAGAACAAGGTGCTTACTTGGTACCTAAGAAGGACTACAAGAAGATTGCTGACTTCGTCTTCAAGCCAAATGCAGAAGGCTTTGGTGTTGCTGGTCCAGTTGCTGGTATGTCAGGTCGTTGGATTGCTGAACAAGCTGGTGTTAAGATTCCTGAAGGTAAGGATGTCTTGTTGTTTGAATTAGACCGCAAGAACATCGGTGAAGCCTTGTCATCAGAAAAGCTATCACCATTGTTGTCACTTTATAAGGTCGACACACGTGAAGAAGCTATCGACACTGTACAAGCACTCTTAGACTATCAAGGTGCCGGACACAACGCGGCTATTCAAATCGGATCACAAGATGATCCATTTATTAAGGAATATGCTGATGCTATCGGTGCATCACGTATCTTGGTTAACCAACCAGATTCAATCGGTGGTGTCGGTGATATCTATACAGATGCTATGCGCCCATCATTGACGCTTGGTACCGGATCATGGGGGAAGAATTCATTGTCTCACAACTTGTCAACATACGATTTGCTTAATATTAAAACAGTGGCGCGTCGTCGTAACCGTCCACAGTGGATTCGTTTGCCAAAGGAAGTTTACTACGAAGCTAACGCAATCACTTATTTGCAAGATTTGCCATCAGTTAAGCGTGCCTTCATCGTGGCCGATCCAGGTATGGTACAATTCGGCTTCGTTGGTAAGGTTTTGAGCCAATTAGAATTGCGTCAAGAACAAGTTGAAACATCAATCTATGGCTCAGTACAACCAGACCCAACATTGTCACAAGCGGTTGAAATTGCACGTCAAATGGCTGACTTCAAGCCTGATACTGTTATCTTGCTTGGTGGTGGTTCAGCGCTTGATGCCGGTAAGATTGGTCGCTTCTTGTACGAATACTCAACACGTCACGAAGGTATTTTGTCAGACGAAGAAGGTATCAAGGAATTGTTCATGGAATTGCAACAAAAGTTCATGGACATCCGTAAGCGTATCGTGAAGTTCTACCACGCACGTTTGACACAAATGGTTGCCATTCCAACAACATCAGGTACTGGTTCTGAAGTGACACCATTCGCCGTTATTACAGACGATGAAACACACGTGAAGTATCCATTGGCCGATTACGAATTGACACCAGAAGTCGCTATTGTCGACCCAGAATTCGTAATGACTGTGCCAAAGCGTACAGTTGCCTTCTCAGGATTGGATGCTTTGTCACATGCCTTTGAATCATATGTTTCAGTGATGGCATCAGAATTCACACGCCCATGGGCTTTGGAAGCTATCAAGTTGATTTTTGAAAACTTGACAACATCATACAACTACGATCCAAAGAACCCAACAAAGGAAGGTCAAAACGCACGTACGAAGATGCACTATGCTTCAACACTTGCTGGTATGTCATTTGCCAACGCCTTCCTTGGTATCAACCACTCACTTGCACACAAGATTGGTGGTGAATTCGGTTTGGCTCACGGTTTGTCAATCGCGATTGCTATGCCACATGTGATTAAGTTCAATGCTGTGACAGGTAACGTTAAGCGCACACCATATCCTCGCTATGAAACATACACAGCACAAAAGGATTACGCTGATATCGCCCGCTACCTTGGCTTGAAGGGTAACACAGATGCTGAATTGGTAGAATCATTGATTGCCGCAGTGAAGGACTTGGCTAAGTCAATCGACGTTGACTTGACATTGTCAGAAAACGGCGTTACTGAAGCTACTTTGATGAAGAGTGTTGATCAATTGACAGATCTTGTCTACAATGATCAGTGCACGCCTGGTAACCCACGCCAACCAAGCTTAGCTGAAATCAAGCAACTTTTGATTGACATGATTTAAACTTAATAGCAATGACAGAAAAGCAAAAGAAATTTTGCTTTTTTTGTTTGCAATTCGTCCTATCCGTGTATATAATATATCCATAGATAAAAAAAGTACACGAAAAAAAGAGGCAGCGCATGAAGTTTTGGCAAAGTGAAGAATGGCAGCGAATTGGTAAGCTGCGTGGATTGAAATTATTATTAGTTGGAATTGCCATGATTCCAAGTATTTATGCTGTAATTTTCTTGTCATCATTGTGGGATACCTACGGTAGATTAGACCATTTGCCGGTGGCCATTGTGAACAATGATCAGCCGGCCAAGATTAACGGTAAGACACAACATTTAGGACAAGACTTAACCGATAAATTATTGCGAGAACAACCGTTAAAATTACGAGAAGTTTCCTCGCAACAGGCTCGGGATGGCTTAGCATCTGGTCATTATTATATGACTATTACCATTCCTAAGAACTTTACACGTAATGCAGGAACATTGCTGAGTGATCAACCAAAGTATGCTAAAATTGCCATTGCCCAAAATGCCGGACAGAGTTTTATTGCAGAAAAAATGACAAGTTCAGCAGCGGTTAAGATTCAAGATAGTGTCAACCGCTCACTGCAAAGTGTCTATAATAAGACAATTTTGTCAGCAACAGCAGCTTCTCAAAAAGGTTTTCTAGCTGGTTCGGATGGCGCTCGTCAGCTCAATAATGGCTTGGGTCAATTAGCTGATGGTAGTCGCCAACTCAACAATGGGGCGCAAGCCTTATCACAAGGCACTTCAACTTTGGCAACAGGTTTAGCACAGTACACACAAGGTGTCGCCCAAGCTAATGGTGGTGCTGGGCAGCTCGCTAGTGGTGCGGCAACAGCTGCTAATGGCGCTAATCAGTTAGCAGTAGGGACGTCGCAATTAGCCCAAAATGCCCCAAAGTTAGCAGTTGGAAGTCAACAAGTTGCGGATGGTGCACAACAATTAGCTACTAAGTTACAAGAATTGAGCGATGGGATTGTCCAAGGGCAATCGGCAAAGGCATCTCAATTAAAGGCCTTAGAAGATGGTTTGACAACATTGACTCAGTCTGTGAATGCCATTAAATTACCTGAAACACCTGATACCCAAGCAATGACACAAGCGGGACAGGACTTACAGGCTGGCTTGACGGGGGCAAGCACAGATGCTGCGCAACTAGGCAAGTTAGCAAACGATCCAAAGTTTCAAGCTTTTCTAGCCGCTAATCCAGATATTGCCCAACAATTTAGTGCCACAACCAATGACCTGAAAGGTCATTTAACGCAAAGTGGCCAAGCTGCAGCAAGTCTAGCAAACAGTTTGGCGCAATTAAAGGGGTTGCTGCCAAAACTTGATGGTTTCAAAACGAAATTAGCGCAATTACAAGCTGGGGTTGCGCAGGCACAAGCCGGTAATAAAGCTGCTATTGATGGCTTAAACGGTAGCTTAACGCAATTGAGCCAATTATTATCACAACAATTTGTGCCAGCAGCGCAAAAATTAGCAACTGGTGCTGGTCAAGTTAATGCTGGTCAACAACAAGTCACGACAGCAGCTGCACAGTTGCAAGCAGGTGCTGGTCAATTGGCACAAGGAAATGGCCAACTTTCAGCTGGGGCCGCACAATTAAATCGTGGTCTTGGGCAACTGACAGCTAAAAACGGGCAATTGACGACGGGGGCCGGTCAATTGAACCAAGGTACGCAACAGCTGACGACGGGTACTGCCCAAGCGGTTTCTGCTTTGGGACAAGCGCAAGATGGCACGATGACCTTAGCAGCCAAGCTTGCGGATGGTGCTATTCAACTTGATCAGATTCATAGTCAACCAAGTAACGTGAAGGCCTTGACGCAACCTGTTAAGCAAACCCAAAAGAACTACTCGAATGTGGACAATAACGGGACAGGGATGACACCTTATATGATGTCAGTTGGCCTCTTTGTTGGTATGATTACGTTTAGTGCGATTTATGACTTTGTAACAGTCGCTAAAAAGCCACGTAGTGGCTTTGCTTGGTGGGCCGATAAGCAAACAGTGAATATACCTGTTTGGATTGCCCAAGCCCTCATTATTACCACGTTATTGTTGTTAGTAGATGGCTTACATCCAGAAAATGTGGTCATGCTGTACATTGTGGCATTAGTCGTTGCATTTGCCTTTAATCAATTTGTCTTGCTCTTTAGTATCATGTTTGGTAAATTAGGTTCGGGCCTCATGATTGTGGCGCTGGTACTGCAATTAAGTGCGAGTGCTGGTTCATATCCAATTGAATTATCAAATGGCTTCTTTCAAGCTATTCATCCATGGATGCCAATGACCTATTCAGTGCACGCCTTCCGTGAAGTCATTTCAATTGGCGGTCATGTTGGTGGCGACTTAGCCGTGCTATTAACTATTGGCGTGGTGTCAATGGTCCTCACATGGGGTGTTTACCATTGGAAGTTACAGCACAATGCGCTGATTTGGCCAAACCAAACGGAAACAACAAACTAATAGTTACCGGTTGTGGAGAGCCGGAATTTTTGGGGGGAGACGGAGAGAATTATGAAAATGTCATATGCAGTGGAGCAAAGCTTAGTGGTATTAGTCATGTTAGCTTTGCAAAAGGACGCCTTACCGGTGAAAAGTTACTTATTGAGTAATCGCCTAGAAGTGTCGGAATCTTATTTGAAGAAGACGATGCGTAAGCTTGTAGTGGCAGGCATTGTTGAAGCGATTGCGAGTAAAGAGGGTGGCTTTAAATTAGCGCGATCGATTGCTGATATTACATTACTTGATGTTTATGAGGCGATTGAGGGCGATGGTAGTTTCATTCATTCAACGCAACTAGCGGATCGTATTTTCTTGAGTCAAGCTTCCGAGCAACCGACAGTAGCTGTGCAACAAGCATTGGATGTTGCGGTTGACGACGTGTTGAGTGTCTTCAACGACGCAGAACAAGATTTCAAAAACCGCTTACAGAATTATACAATTGCTAAATTATTGCGCCACGTGAACGCAGATAATTTTGAAAAAATTGACTGGCGACAGATTCATCTCACATAACGACGTTTGTCGTTATTTTTTTTGTCAAAAATATGGCTTGGTGGTTGGGTTAGTACGCATTTAGTTCACAAATTGACGATTTTAGCCGCAAAAAGTTACGTTTCTCTTTGTTGAAAGCGCTTACAATTGTAGGTAGTAAAAGCTTTAGGAATAAGAGGAAGAAAGATGGCTAAATATACAGAGTTAGCTGAAGATATTTTAGCGCATGTTGGCGGTAGCGAAAACGTGAACGGTCTGCGACACTGTGTGACGCGCTTACGGTTCAATCTCAAAGACGAGAGTTTGGCTGATACCGAATATTTGCAACAACGTGATGGCGTTGTGACCGTGGTGAAAGCTGGTGGTCAATATCAAGTTGTGATTGGTAATCAGGTGCCGGATGTTTATGATGAAGTGGTGAAAGTGGGGCATCTCCCCGTTGGTGGTGAGGCGGCAGCTGACACTGAAGATACGTCGGGATCAAAAGGGAATTGGTTTGATCGTTTTATTGATGTCGTGTCAAACTTGTTTCAACCTATTTTGGGCGCATTGGCCGCTGCCGGTATTTTAAAAGGCATCACGGCAATTTTAGCCGCTGCTGGCATGCCAAAAACTGATAGTGTCTATGTGGTGATGAACGCGATTGGGGATGGTTTGTTCCAGTATCTCCCCATGCTATTAGCCGTCACTGCTGCTAATAAATTTAAAATGAATGTTTACACAGCGTTGGCTATTGCTGGTGCGCTGGTTTATCCAGGGTTACCCCAGTTATTAGCCACTGCTAAACCATTTATGAGCTTGACGATTCAAATACCAGCGGGTGGTTATTACAGTACGGTTTTACCGATTATTTTGGCAATCTATGTGGCTTCAAAGATTGAACGATTTATGAAGCGCCATACGCATGATAACGTGAAGATGTTCTTTGTCCCAATGGTGACGATTTTTGTCACGTTGTGGTTGACGTTCTTAGTTGTTGGACCGATTGCCAATACGGCTTCTAACGCCGTCGGCGCTTTCTTTATCGCCGTTTATAACATGAGCCCAATCTTGTATGGCTTTGCCATGGGTGCGGGTTGGCAGATTCTGGTCATGTTTGGCCTACATTGGGGAATTGTCCCATTGATAATCACACAAATTGCCACAATGGGTTATTCACCATTGATGGCAGCCGCCGCTTTGCCAAACTTCACTCAAACGGGTGCGTTGACTGGTGTTTGGGTTAAGACAAAGGAAAAAAAGGTGAAGACAGGGGTTATCCCAGCCATTATTTCATCAATCTTTGGTGTAACAGAACCAGCGATTTACGGTTATTCATTACCTATGAAAACGCCGTTTATTGTCTCGATTATTTCTTCCGGTATTGTCGGCGCCTATCTAGGTTACTTTAAGGTCTTAACTTATATCAACGGTGGTTTGGGTATCTTTATGTATCCATCTTATATCGGACCAAATGGTAGCTTGACGGGTGTGATGCACATGATTATTGGCACGATTTTGGCGATTGTCCTTAGCTTTGTGGGAATGATGTTTGTCAAAGTGCCAAAGCTTTACGATAAGTCAGTCCCAGCCACTGCTGGTACGACGTCAAGTACTCAAGGAACATCAGCTCAGGTCGAACTACAGAGTGAAACAATCAAGAGCCCGTTGGCTGGTAAGACAGTTGCTTTGGCAGACGTAGCCGATGAAGTCTTTGCTTCGGGGGCAATGGGACAAGGGATTGCTATTGATCCGAGTCAAGGCGAAATTGTGGCACCAACAGCAGGTGAAGTAAAGATTTTGTTCCCAACCAAGCATGCGATTGGCTTTGTCACGGAAAATGGTGCTGAATTGTTAATCCATATTGGCATGAATACCGTGGAATTAAATGGCCAACATTTCACCGCACACGTTGCTCAGGGCGATCACGTGAAAGCAGGTCAAAAGTTAGTATCATTTGACGTTGCGGCCATTCAAGCTGCGGGCTATCCGGTGGTAACCCCAGTGATTGTGACAAATTCGCCGCAATATGTCGCGATTGAAACGACCAATGAACCAACTGTCACGACAGCAAGTGACTTGATTTTCCTGAAAAAATAAGGAGGCATTAATATGCAAGCGAAACAATTTCCGGCAGACTTTCTCTGGGGTGGGGCCACTGCGGCAAATCAATTTGAAGGTGGTTGGCAAGACGGTGGGCGTGGGCCGGCCACGTCGGATACAGCGGTAGCTATTGATCCCAAGGATCGTAAGACCGCACTTGATTTTACCGCACCAATGAGCAAAGAAAAGGTCTTGGCAGCTTTAAATGATGAAGAAGGACGTTATCCCAAGCGCTGGGGTTCAGACTTCTATCATCGCTACAAAGAAGATATTGCGTTATATGCAGAAATGGGACTCAAGACGTTTCGACTGTCAATTGCTTGGTCACGTATTTTTCCTAACGGGGATGATGCGGAACCAAATGAAGCTGGCCTACAATTCTATGATGCAGTGTTTGATGAATTACGCAAATATAACATTGAACCACTGGTGACGTTATCGCACTATGAAACGCCGATTGGGATTGCGTTAAATTATGGTGGTTGGCAGAATCGGGCGGTAATTGATTTATTTGTTAAGTATGCCAAAACGGTAATCACGCGTTATCAAGATAAAGTGAAGTACTGGTTAACTTTTAATGAAATCAATGTTATCGGCGTGTCTGGTTACGTGGGCGGTGCTTTACTGTCAGATGATGACGCGTATACGCTACAAGACTGCTTTCAAGCAGCGCATCATCAGTTTGTCGCCTCTAGCTTAGTGACACAATTTGCACATGAGCTAAACCCTGATTTAAAAATTGGGATGATGCTGGCGCGAATGCAAGCTTATCCGGCGACACCTAATCCGTTAGATGTTTTGCAAGCCTTAAAGTTGGATCACGAAAATCTATTTTATTCAGATGTGCAGGTACGTGGTAAATATCCTGCCTATGCTAAGCGTTTCTTTGCTGAAAATGGGATTAATTTGCAGATGGCACCTTCCGATGAGGCGATATTGGCGGCTAATCCAGTTGATTTTATGTCGTTTTCATACTATATGAGCACGGTGGCACGGCATGAACCAGGTGCAAATATTGAAAAAACATCGGGTAATTTTGTTAACGGTGAGGCCAATCCGTATTTAGAGAGTTCAGATTGGGGCTGGCAGATTGATCCGGTTGGCTTGCGCATCACGTTAAATTATTTGTATGATCGTTATCAAGTACCGTTGTTTGTTGTCGAAAATGGTTTAGGAGCGCTTGATACGGTGACAGCGGATGGTCAGATTCATGATGATTATCGCATTGATTATGTGAAGCAACATATTCAACAAATGTATGAAGCCATTCAAGATGGTGTTGAACTTTTGGGTTACACAACTTGGGGGATTACAGATTTGGTGTCAGCTGGGACATCGGAGTTTTCTAAACGCTATGGTTTTGTTTATGTTGACATGGATGACCAAGGGCAGGGGACATTTGACCGCTTACGCAAAGATAGTTTTTATTGGTATCAACACGTGATTGCGACGCGGGGTGCGGCCGCATTTGATTAAAAAATGAACCGAGGGTGATACCTCGGTTTTTATGTAACCGTTTTCAAATTATGATATGATAGGTAAAATTGTGCGAAAGAGGACAGCAAATGAGGTCGCAAGCTAATCGTGATATGGGCGAACCGTTTACACATGAAATTGTCAAACCGGTAGCGCTGAACTTGCCAGTGTATTGGATTATTCATAATGCAAAAGAACAGCAACATGCAGTACCACGGCATTGGCATAAAGAATTAGAATTGAATTTAACGGTGAGCGGGCATATTGACCAATTTTCGATTGATGGTCAGACTTTTGATACGCAGACCGGGGATGTGTTAGTGATTAATTCAGGCAGTATCCATACGATTCCGTTGCAAAAAGTTGGTAGTGAAGCGATGACCTTATTTTTTAATAATGACTTTTTGCGGACGGCCTTACCAAACATTTCTGAACTTGTTTTTGTCACCCATCCTAATGGGATTGATAGTGTGACAAGTACGGGGTTGGTTGACTATTTTTATGCGATGCATCATACGGTGAAAAATGATCCAACAAACTATCTACGGATTACGCGTTTAGCTTATGATATTTTAGATGAATTAGTGTTACATTTTTCCAACCATGATTTTGGTGTGAATCCGCATTTGATTCAGGCGAAGGACGATAAACTATATCAAATTTTGTGGTATATCAAAGCAAATGTCCAACACGGTCTGACGGTTTCAGCGCTGGCGGCGCATTTTGGCGTCTCCACAAGTTATTTGTCCCGATATTTTAAAATGAAGTTACAGATGACACCGCTTGAGTATTTACAGGCGATTCGGTTGCATAAAGCCTATCAATACCTCATGAATACCAATAAATCAATTAGCTGGATTTCTGACATGACAGGTTTTGGTGACGTCAAATCCTTTGAACGATTATTTAAAAACACGTATGGTATGTCACCCAAAAAATATCGTCAACAGTTCACAAACTGACTTAAAAAAAGACGATAATTGCGTCGTTTCTAAAAAGAAAGCGCTTACAATATAAGATATTGAAGCGCTTTTTAAATGATAGAAATGAGGTTATCGGATATGGATTCATCGGTTCAAAATGCTAGGTTATTCAAACTGGCGATTCTCTCAATTTCATTGGTGTTAACGGTGACGACTGCTGTCTCAACTGCCTTGCCGGCAATGATTGCGGCGTTTAAACAATATCCACCGACACAAGTGGAAATGCTCACAACGCTACCAACCATTTCACTACTTATTACCGTGTTGGCCAGTTCGTGGATTGTCAAACACATTGGTGCGCGCCACGCAACCTTGATTGGTCTAGTATTGGCACTGCTGGCGGGCTTGGTACCAGTCTTTGTGACACAATATTCGGTGATTTTCATCTCCCGTCTCTTGCTGGGTGTTGGCGTAGGGCTGTTTAATAATTTGGCCTATAGTTTAATTATGGCAGTTTATGACGGTGAAGAACGGCAGACGATGCTAGGTTTTCAATCCGCTGTCGGTACAGTCGGCAATGCCGCAGCGGCATTTGTTGTTGGTTTGTTAGTCACGAGTGGCTGGCAAATGGCCTTTAATGTCAACTGGCTGTTTGTTGTACCGCTAATCTTATTTGGTTTATTTGCCGGGAAAATTGATCAACTGACTAAGGTTGCGGTAGTGGCTGACAATACACAAGCATCTGTCAAAAAGAAAGCAACAACGAATGTTGCGGTTCTTGGTTATGTTGTTCTAATTGCGACTTTTTTCGCCTTTTACTTTGGCTTAATGCTCAAATTAGCTGGTTTCTTGGTTGAACAGGGACTAGGGACTGCTGCTACGGCGGCTGCCCAACTTAGTGTGATGTCTTTGCTTGGTTTGGTGCCCAGTCTCTTGTATGGAAAAATCTATAAGCATTTACGGCGACTCACGATTCCGACTGGTTTAATCTTTGCTGGTCTGGGACTGTGGGCGATTGTCTCAGCCAATACGGTGGGGATGGTCTGGATTGGTGTGAGCTTTGTGGGTTTGGGATTACCTATTTTCATGCCGGCCGTCTTTGGACGGGTAGCAGAAGTACAACCCGTGGGAACGTCTAATTTATCGTCGGCGCTGATGTTGGTCGGTATTAATGTGGCTGTTTTCTTGTCACCACAAATTTTAGCCTTGGTCACACCATTAACGGGCCAGACAACAAATAAAGCAACCTTGTTAGTAGCCACGTTGATGATGTTCTTGTTGGCTGCGATTCAGTTAGCGTTGGTAATCTACAAGCGGCCAACCATAAGGCATCATAGGAGGATGGGACTTTGACACAATTTGACACACAAATCGATCAGACGAATGGCGTCGTCATTAAATTAGTGCCAGATACGCAAACAGGTGGGGTCTTAGATCCAAAGGCACGGGCTGAATTAATGGCGGCCCAAACGCAAGCAGCAGATCAGCAAAACATGACACCACCAGATATTGCTACGATGCGTGCAGCGATGGGGTGGCCAGCGGCCCAAGATATTGCCACGCATGAGTTAACCGTCGTGGATACGACTACGGCCTATGGCGTACCGCTGCGAACGTATGTTAAGACACGTTTGATCGACCAAACATTACCTGTTATTTTCTTCTATCATGGTGGGGGCTTCTTTGGCGGATCTTTGGATAATGTCGATAAGCCAGCACGAGCCTTAGCTGATTTGGGCGATGTACGGGTGGTTTCGGTGGCTTGGGCCCTAGCACCAGAGCATCCTTACCCAGAAGGTTTTTTGGAAGCCTATCAAACAATTACTTGGACACTCAATCAAAGTGGTTGGCCGATTGATACCACAAGGGTCTCCGTGTTAGGGGACTCTGCTGGTGGCGGTTTTGTTTATAGTTTGGGTTTGTTGGATCGGGCTTTAGGTGTCAATGCTATTAGCAAAATGATTGCGTTTTATCCGGTGACGTATCAAGCGCATGATCCGAGATTGACAGCTTGGCTGAGTGATGTGCGGCGCTATCCCATTGCTGTGGCTGATGAGGCATTGTTATTGCCCTACTTACAAGGCTTTTTTGCTGGCGAGGGCTTAATTGATAAAATTTATATTCGACAAAGTGATGCTACGAGCGTTTACCTGTCACCTTTGTTAGCGGATACCGTGGCGCTAGCGCAATTACCGCCATCGCTGACTGTGATTGGGGAGTATGATCCATTACGTTTTCAAGGTGAGGCGTTTATCCAAAAAGTGCGAGCAAGTGGCGGGCAAGCAGCATATCTACGCTACAACGGTATGAGCATGCGTTTATGGATAAAGTTGGAGATTTCGCACAAGCCGAGGATGCGTTACGCGAAGCAGTCGCGTTTGCTGTTAAAAAGGAGTGATAAAATGGATCGTAATTATTTGGCCATTGATATTGGTGGGACGAATTTAAAGTATGGCATCGTTAATCGTGCGGGTGAATTAATTGAAAAACATAGCACGCCGACCGTCACGATGGATTTACCGGCATTTATGGCGCAATTGACGGCTATTGTAGCGCCGTATCAAGACCAAATTAAAGGCGTTGGCATTGCGGTACCAGGCAAGGTTGACCATCATGATGAAACGATTTATGGTGGTGGGGCTTTACAGTTTTTAGACCAAGTAAATTTACCAGCAGCCTTACAGTTAGCCGTGCCAGTCAGTGTTGAAAACGATGGGAAAGCGGCAGCATTGGCAGAATTATGGCTGGGAAATCTTAAAAATGTTCAAAATGGTGCCGCCGTGGTATTAGGCACCGGTGTTGGTGGCGGGTTAATTTTAAATGGCCAATTATATGCTGGGAGTCATTTCCAAGCAGGGGAATTAAGTTTTATGGCATTAGATACTGACTTGTCAGATCCCAACCATTGGATGGGGAGTCAGGGGAGTGCCGTCCGGATGATTGAACGTGTTGCCACCGCCCTGGATTTAGCGGACTCACATGATGGTTACGCCGTTTTTGAGGCGATTAACCAAGGTGATCGGCGCGCATTACCACAATTTTTGGCCTATACACAAACCATCGCGCACCTGATTTATAATTTGCAAACGGTGATTGACGTCGAACGGGTGGTGATTGGTGGTGGCATCAGCGCGCAACCCATTGTTGCTGACCAGATTCAAACCGCTTATCGGGCGTTATTAGCGCAGAATGCGGTGATTGCCAACGTGCTCACGCCGATCCCAATTTTATCGAGCCGGTTTGGCAATGATGCTAATTTGTATGGGGCAATTTATCATTTGTTGATGACGATTAATCAAGAAGTTTAGGTTCACAAAATGTCCGAAATTTTGACCAAAAAGCGGATTTTCTAAAAAAGAAAGCGGTTACAAGTAAAGTATTAGGACAAAAGGAGCCAATGACATGTCAAAAAAAGGATTACAATTACCAGAAGATTTTCTATGGGGTGGTGCGATTGCTGCGCATCAAGCCGAAGGGTATTGGGACGCAGATGGCAAGGGCGTTTCGATTGCGGATGTGTTAACGGCCGGTTCGCATGAGCAACCCCGTGAAATTACTGACGGCGTGGTGCCAGGGAAAAATTATCCCAATTATCACGGGATTTATTTTTATAAGACATACAAGGAAGATTTAGCCTTAATGGCCGAAATGGGCTTTAAAGCCTTTCGGACATCGATTGCCTGGACACGGATTTTCCCTAATGGCGATGATGCTGAACCCAATGAAGCAGGGTTAGCCTTCTACGATGACTTGTTTGACACAATGCATGCCCTTGGCATTGAGCCAGTTATCACGTTACAACACTTTGAGATGCCTTATCATCTGGTGACGGCCTATGGTGGTTGGGAAAATCGGCAAGTGATTTATTACTTTGAAAAATATGTGCGGGTCGTGTTTGAGCGTTACAAAGACAAGGTGACGTACTGGATCACGCATAACGAAATCTCCAATCAGGCCAATCAAGCGGAAAAAAGTAGTCTATCAGAATTTCTTGTGTGGACGAATTCTGGTTTGAAATTCACGCCAGAGATGACGGTTGATGAACGGCAAGCCGCGATGTATCAAGCGGCCCATAACGAGTTGGTTGCAAGTGCTCGTGCCGTGCGCATTGGTCATGACATCAATCCGAACTTTAAAATTGGGGCAATGCTTAATGTGGGGACGCTTTATCCTGCATCGACAAAACCAGCTGATCAATTGGCGGTGCAAAAAGCCAGACAGCAACGTGACTGGTTTAGCGATGTGCATATTCGCGGCGCTTATCCGCATGAATTGGAACAATTATTTGCCCGTACAGGCTGGCGTTCTGATGTGACGGCGCAAGATTTTGAAGATTTAGCTGCTGGTACGGTGGATTATTTGAGCATTTCTTACTATGCGTCATCGGTCATTCGGGCAAAAACGGATGCGGATGCGGAATTAGATGCGGCCACGCAATGGGAGACTGTCCCCAATACTGAAATCAAAGCTAGTGATTGGGGGTGGGCAATTGATCCGCAAGGGTTACGCTATGCGCTCAATGAAATTAACGACCTTTATCCAGGGTTGCCAATTATGATTGTTGAAAATGGGTTTGGGGCGTATGATCAACTTGACACGACCACCGATGAGCCAACTGTGCATGATGATTACCGCATAGCTTATTTAGGGGCGCACATTGCCGAAGTTGAAAAAGCAGTGGTGAATGATGGCATTCCCGTTATCGGCTACTTGTCTTGGGGACCAATTGATATTGTGTCGGCCGGTACAGGCGAAATGAAGAAGCGTTACGGCTACATTTATGTTGATTTAGATGATTTTGGTGAAGGTAGTGCCAAGCGGTATAAGAAGGATAGTTTCCACTGGTATCAACAAGTGATTGCCAGCCGCGGTGAAAATTTATAAGTCAAATACACAAGGGTTTTCCTAATAAATAGGACAAACCTTTTTTTGTTTTACTTGCAATTTATATCGTATGCGATATAATTACATGACAGAAAGGGGCGTTAACAGATATGATACCAGCTGATTATCTTTATGATGAACTTTGTTTATCCGTTTATAACACGAACCGTTATTTTCATCGACTTTATAGTCGCGTATTAGAACCTTATGATTTGTCATACTTACAATACATGAGTCTTTTAATCATTCATCAACAAGGCCCGTTGAAGTTAATGGATATTGGTGCAGCGCTGGATTTATCGAGTAACACGCTCACACCAGTCATTGATAAACTGGTCAAAAAGTCATGGTTGCACAAGGCACCCAGTCCAACTGATAAGCGGGCCAAGGTCTTAGCGATGCCAGCTGACAAACAACCTTTATTTGCACAAATACTGGCCGAGGTCGATGCTATTCGCGACCAGTTATTGGCGCGCAGTGGCCGACCACTTGAAGAAGTTTTGCGTGAAAACCAAGCGTTAAATCACATTTTACAAACGATGCTAACCGAAAAGGAAGAAGGATAATCATGTACGATATTATTTTTATTGGTAGTGGCCATGCAGCATGGCACGGTGCGCAAACACTCGCGCGTGCTGGCAAGAAGGTTGCCTTAGTTGAGGCCAATAAAGTCGCGGGAACTTGCACGAACTTTGGCTGCAATGCCAAGATTTTGTTAGATGGCCCTGCAGAAATGATGCATCATTTGCACCACTATCACGGTATTGGCATTAACGACACGCCTGATATTATTTGGCCAGAATTGATGGCTTACAAGCACCAAGTGATTGATCCGTTATCCGATGGTTTGGCAAAAATGCTATCTGTTGACGGCATTGATATTATTGCTGGTCATGCGCAATTTATCGACGCACAAACGATTATGGTGGGAGAGGTCCAATATCAGGCTGATCAATTTGTAATTGCGACTGGTCAACGCCCCGCAAAGCTACCAATTACGGGTGCTGAATTCACGCATGACAGTACCGATTTCTTGGATTTGCCAGAAATGCCAAAGTCAATGATTTTTATTGGGGCGGGTTACATTGCGATGGAATTTGCGTCAATCGCCCATGCAGCGGGTAGCCAAGTGACTTTGATTGAATATGGTGACCGCGCGTTGAATGGCTTTGACGCGGACTATGCGCAAAAAGTTGTGGCTGATATGTCAGCCAAGGGGATTCAGTTTAATTTTGGTCAAGCTGTCGCCAGCGTGACCGTATTAGACAACGGGCAATATGCCGTAGAAACAGCACAAGGGCAACACTTTGAAGCTGAATATGTCATGGATACCACGGGGCGCGTGGCTAATATTGATGGCCTTGGCTTAGACACTATTGGGGTGGCCTACGACCGCCAAGGCGTCTTGGTGAATGATCATTTGCAAACGAATGTCCCTAACATTTACGCCAGTGGTGATGTGATTTCAAAGCCAATTGCGCGATTGACACCAACGGCAACCTTTGAATCCCACTACATTGCCCGCGTACTCTTGGGAGATCCTACACCAATCACTTATCCGGTTGTACCAACGGTGGCCTTTACGTTGCCACGTGTGGCCCAAGTAGGTGTGACGCCTGATGAAGCAGCTCAATGTGACGACTTACAAGTTATCGAGATTCCTTATGGACAAGTGATGCGTTTCCAAACGTTAAATGATACCCACGCCGCCATTAAAATTGTGCTGAACCAAAAGCAACAATTGGTCGGCGCTGCCTTAATTGGTGATTTTGCACCGGAAGTCATTAACGCTTTGGTGCCAGTGATTAACAAACACTATACGAGTGACGATCTTAAAGGCCAAATTTTTGCCTTTCCAACCCACACGGGGATTATTTTGCCGATGATTGCGAACTATTTAGCTTAATAGGAGATAATGATATGAAAGCAGCAGTGATTAACCAATATGGTGATCGAAATGAATTAACAGTGGTTGACACAGCTGTGCCAACTATTCAAGCGGATGAAGTGTTGGTCGAAAACATTGCGACTAGCATTAATCCGATTGACTATAAGGCTCGTGAAGGCTTGTTACAGCGAATGTTCCAATGGCAGTTTCCCGTGGTGCTTGGTTGGGATGTCGCTGGGAAAATTGTTGCCGTTGGCGATGCAGTGACCGGCTCTAAAGTTGGGGACGCCGTTTTTGCCCGGCCAGATATTGACCCGATTGGACGTAATGGGTCATACGCTGAATACACGGCAGTAAAAGCAGATAAATTGGCATTGAAGCCAGTTAACGTAAGTTTTGCTGAAGCAGCCGCGGTGCCTTTGGCTGGCTTAACGGCGTTACAAATGTTGCAACAACTGCAAGTGAGTGCGGGTAAAAAAGTGCTCATTCAAGCCGGTGCTGGTGGTGTGGGTATTTATGCCATTCAACTGGCTAAAAAGATGGGGGCCTATGTTGCCACAACGGCTAGTCAAGCCAATCATGATTTTGTGGTGGAGCTAGGTGCCGATGAAGTGATTGACTATCATACCACTAACATTCAAGATGTGCTATCAGATTATGATGCGGTCTTTGATATGGTTGGCGATGTCGATAATGGATTAGCGATTTTAAAGCCAGGGGGTCACTTTGTGACAATTTCTGCATCATTAACTGATGCGCAAAAGGCCACAGCAGATAAGACGGTTCGTGAAGGTTGGCTGCAACCAAACGGCCGGGATTTGGCCGTTTTAGCTGCCGACATCGCCGCAGGTGACTTAAAAATTGTCGTGGACTCTGTTTACCCATTGACGACGGCAGGCATTCGAGCAGCGCATGAACGTAGTGAAACGCACCACGCGCGTGGTAAAATTGTGGTACAAATTAAACCAGAAGAAAATGGGGGAGAATAAATGATAGCATTGGTCATCACGGCGCTAGTCGCCATTGAAGCAATTGGCATTATGGTTGTTGAAGTTTTTGGGTCAACACCACAACAAGCAAAGGCGTTTGAATTAAAGCCTGAAATTGTCGATATTCCTGAAGTCAAGACATTGCTTGGTAACCAAGGGGTGTATAATGGTTTGCTTGGTGTGTTAATCTTTGCCACGATGTTTTTATTGTCAGGTCAGCAACAAGTTTTGATGTTGGCACTGGAAATGGGCTTCATTCTAATTGCGGCGATTTATGGTAGCTTGACAGCTGCCCGCAAGATTATTTTGGTACAAGGCTTGCCAGCAGCGATTGCATTATTGGCATTACTTTTAAAATAACGTAAAAAAACCTACTCAATTGAGTAGGTTTTTTCATTACATGTTGACGAGATCACCGTTGTGATCGAAAATATATTGTTTTTGTGCTTTTGTCAAATGGGTTGAGTTGGTTTGCACACCAGTTGTTTCATCAAAATGTTGCACCTTGTTGTTCACGACTTTAAAGCCCTTCACAAGACGTGCGTTAGCGTCTGTCAAATACCAATCGCCTTTGATGTGGAAGTATTGGTTGGCAACGGCATCCCCAGTTGTGGCGTTAAAGTAGTAAGTAGCTTGAGTGGCTGGATCAGTCACAAAGGCACCCTTCACTTGGACACCGTCAGTCCCAAAGTATTGCAATTGGTCGCCAACGGTTGTCAAACCAGTATCAGCTTGGCCTTGCGCACTTAGGTGTAACCATTGGTCAGCAGCAAGTTCGTAGTATTGGTTTGTGAGCATGGCACCAGCAGTGGTAAAGACGTAAGTCTTGCCATCAAGCTGTTGCACGCCAACGACTAGGTTACCAGTTGCAGCATCGGTGTAAATTGTCTTGTCAGTTAGGACGACGAATTCACCCTTACTTTGATGGCCATCGGTATAGAAGTATTGGTTAGCGCCATTAATGTTTTGCAAACCAGTCACGGCCATCCCATCACCACCAAGGTAGAACCATTGACCTTGGGCGTTTTGTGCGTAGCGATAAGTTGCCATGTTACCGTTACCCGCTTCAAAGTAGTACACGTGACCATTGGCATCAGTCATGAACTGATCCTTAAGTTGATGACCACTTTGATCAAGGTATTGGCGGTGACCATCAACATCCGTGAAGCCGTTGATAGCCATCCGACCATCAGTCCCAAAGTAGTAGGCTGCGCCTGTTTGGTCAACGATGTATTGGTTGCAGACTTGTTGTCCGCGCTTATCGAAGTAAATGGTTGAGCCGTCAGCATTTTGGAAGAAGGCTTGCATCAATTCAATGCCGTTTGGCAAGAAGAAGTAGTGATGCGTGTTGATGGTTTGGGCACCAGTGACCAAATGACCGGTGTTGTCAAAGTAGTAATAGTTCCCTGAATTGTCTTGAACAAAGCTGTTTTGCGCACGCGTACCGCTCAACGTGTAGTAAATAATACCTTGGTTATCGTGTGTAAAGCCAGTTTCTGATAAGTCATTGGTCAATTGCTTGGGTAAGTAGGTGGCATCGTTGTTGTTTGAGACTACGTGATAGTAAGTGCTTGAGCCAGCATCTTTCAAGACATAGCCAGCACCCTTACCTTGAATGTTAGAGCCGTTGAAATACTTACCAGACCATTCTGTGATACGTGTTGACGGATCCATTGGTAAGTTCGTTGAAATTTGCTTAGTTTCAAACAATGAGGGGTACATCGCTTGCAAGTCACTCAAGAATGCGCCACCATATTGGGCTTGGTATTGCCCACCACCACGACTTTGAATCACATAAAGTGAATTTTCGATGTCTGAATTAGGATCTTTGTCACCATATGAGTTCGTCCGTGTTACTGTGGCAAGTTCTTGACCAGGCAAGTTGTAAATTTGGTCAGGGACCCAGTCGGCAATCGCTTGAATACCACTGGCATGCAAGGCTTTAATCGCATCGCGTAATTGGTCTACTGTGCCGTACTTAGTTGGTGTACCGAAACCAAGATCATAACGATCGGTAAAGGCGTAGCCGTTTTGAATGATTGAATCTAAGAAACTCGTGTCGGTACTTGAACGGTATTGTGGGGCCAATTGGAAGCTTGTGACACCCCAGTCCTTAAACAATGACCCGTTCTTGGCAATGACAGCGTTGGTGTATTCGTCAGGGGTTGTCGCAAAGGCTTGGAAGTTTGAGAAACCTTCATAGATTAATTGTGAATCCAAAGCGGCATTTGAATGGAAAGTCTTACCATCAGTGTGGCTAGTTGTATCTGACGCTGTGCGTGCATCTTGGGTAGCTGTGGCCCCAACGGGTACCCAAACAGCTAAAAAGCCAGACACTTGTGGATTTTGGACACCGTAGACATCTTGGCTGTTAAAAATTAAATCGCCGTTGTTGTCTGTGTAACGAATTGGTGCATCATCGGTGTTGTAATAGTCCAAGCCATCTTGCGTTGTGCCTAACAACAGACGGAAGGCTTGCTTCTTGTGGGCAGCACCCATGTGCAACGTGACCGTTTCTCCAGCTTGCAAAGCCAAATCTTTGTTGTTGCTGATGATAACCCCGATACCTTGTGTCCGTGTATCGGCGTCGCCCTTATCAGTGGCAGTCATGGCACCATTACCGTAACGGACAGAAGTCAAAATGTCGTGGTTATCCACAGCCATGGCTTGCCCACCGGCGACATATTGAATACGGGCCTTGAGCAAAGTATCAATCGCATTGAAATAAGGGGACTTCGTGGCCATATATTGACCGTCATCCGTGTAAAGATCACCATAGTAAACACGTGGGACTGTGTCTTTATTAGTCAACAGCATGGCGTAAGCACTTGGCATGTTGTATTGGGTATACTTCTTGTCGGCCAACTTTTGGTCGGCGTTATACACTTTGAAGGCTTCAAGCAACTGTTCTGTTGTTGGGGCTAAGCTATTTTCAACATCAGGATGCAAATCAGAAACGATTTGGGCAATGACCGTTTGCACTTCACTATCATGGGCACGCACGAAACTATAGTTCGGTGTGGCGGTGTTTTCCGTGCTATCGTGGCTACGGTTAACCAAGTAAAAGTCCATGAAACGTTGCATCGTACCACGAATGTCTGAGTTCTTGGTTAGTGACCAAATGAGTTGCGTATGGGCATAGTCATCCATCGTCAACTGGTTGTCCCCAAAGTCATTGACGTAAAGGGGATCATTGTGACTCCAATCTTCCAAGATTGATAAATGTTGGTTCGCTGTCGCATCGTTTTTGTCCACACCATAAACCGCTTTGAAGTAATCAGCCGCAATTTGTAGCAAGTCAGCATCGACGTTATCGACAGCGTCGACACGAATACCGTCAAAGTTCGCGTCAGCATCGTTGGCGGTAATTGAGCCAAAGTTCATCAAGTAGTGCAACCAGTTCAATTGTTCGGCTTGCACGACGGGATTTGAGTTGTCTACGTCGTTAGCTAACAACAATTCGTAGCCACCCTTTGAATTGTCAACCGTATAATTTTGTGTATTGGTTTGGTTCGTTGGGGTGCGGTTGAGTAAGCGGAAATCAGAATTTGTATCTGGTGTGAGGGGGCTGTTCACAAACGTCAAGGCACCCTTTTGCAAATGATCGCTGTTTGGATCTTCACTGGTTTGGTTCCATTGTGGTTGTGTTGTGATGAAGTTTGCCATCGCCGTTTTCAACCAGTCTGTGCTATTTGTCAAACCAATCTTTGTTTCGATGGCTTGTTGCAAAGTTTCACTGGCCTTGTTCAAGGCGACTTGATCATCTTGAAGGGTATAAGGGGTTGGGTTTTCGACAAGCCCAAGTTGTGACATGTAGTTCAAGTAGTTGACTTGGGTTTGCTTATCAGGCCACCAAACCGACAAAATTGGTCGCATGTCCGTGGCTGTTGAAGCTTCCCACTTGTTACCATCGCGCAAAATGTCGGTTGGACGATACCAAGATGATGCCGTCAAATAACCATCAAGATTATCAAAGTCCGAACTGGCAGTGCTGTGCACGGCGTTGTGGGCCGTGTAGTCGTCATTTTGGGCAGTCAAACCTTCCGTGATTTGTGATGTAGTTGCTGACACTTCTTGACCAGTTGTGGCATCAAATGTCCGCATTTGGCCGTCAATTTCGCCAGCATAGCCTTTCTTCAGTTGACCCGCAGCGTCGAAATAATAATTGTGACCAGCGATACTCGTCACGCCGATTGCAGCTTGACCGTTAGCGCCAAAGTAATAAGTTTGGCCGTCAGCGGCCGTGTAGAAGTCGCTGAAGATTTGTTCACCTTGGGTGTTGAAAGCCACTGTTTGGCCGGCAACGTGTTGCAATCCAGTCAAGGCGTTACCCGTGTTAGCGTCAAAATAGTAAGTCTTGCCGTTTTCTGTGACGTAGGCGCCCTTGGTTTGACGGCCAGTGGTATCAAAGTATTGCAAGTGACCCGCGATGGTCGTTAAGCCTTTAGCATAGGATTGATCAGCATTAACATAGTACCAAGCACCAGCTTTTTCCACATAGCCGGTTTGTGGGGCTGGGGTAGTGTCAGTTGCTGGTTGTTGCGGTTGCTCAGTCGTTGTTGCGGTTGTGGCAGGTTGTGCCGGTGTTGGTGCTACAGGTGTAGTAGGCGCGACAGGTGTTTGTTGTGTCGTTGTACTGCTGGCGTCTGCCTGAGCAGCTGTTGTTGTCGCTGCAGCAGTAGTCGGCGTTGTCGTTGTCGCTGACGCTACGGCTTCTGGTGCTGGTACCGTCACTGTCACCTGTGAACCAGTCGTGTTTTGGTTACTATCAGCTGAAGCAGTCGTTGCCCCTGCGACAAAGGCTAGGGCGGCACCGGCTGTGATGACACCACCGACGACCCAGTTTTTACCGGCTTTATAAAGTTTTTTTCTAACTTGTGTTGCGTTTTCCAATATTCTTTTCTCCCATTAACGATTTGTGTTATAGCGAACAAGAGAGAATTATAACGAAGTAAATGTTAAACGTATATCTTTTTACAAACGATTAACAATTGCTTAAGAAGTATCAAAAAAGTAATAGAAAAAAATAAACTTTTTAAGAATTTGCCGAAAAAAAGCCAGCGCAATCAGTGGAAGCGCTATAATGGGGGATGTTGTTGTCTAATTTAGCATTAATAGATCGAATTTGTGAAAAAATACGTTTTTGTTTATGTTAAAATATAAAAACTTGTGCCTTTTTTTGAAAAAGGCTAAAAATTCAATCAGCTTAGGGGTGATATGTTATGGAAACTCAGTTATCATCAAAAAACCCTCATCAGACACCATGGTTTAAAAAAAATACGAGTGTACTGGTACTCTCTACCATTGTTTTGGGGATAATGTCGGGCGTGGGGGCGCTCGTTTTGTCGTTCTTTTTAGAAAGCGTTGAGCAGCTATTTTTAGGTTATGGTGAAACGGCTAAAATGCCAGCACCGATAACGACAGTGCCTTTAGTGCGACTACTATCGGTTGTCATAGGTGGTATGATTGCTGCCTTTTTTTGGTGGCTCTTACGGACGAAAATGACCCCAACGGTCAGTGTCAACAAAGCGCTTGCTGGGGAAAAGATGCCTTTTTGGCAAACTATATTGCATGACTTTACCCAGATCTTTTATGTTGGAACGGGTGGTTCAGTTGGTCGTGAATTGGCGCCTCGTGAAGTCGGTGCCGTAATGGCTGAAAGGTGGACAGCATTCTTGTCCCGTCATCACATCGAACCACTTTCCAGTGATGATCGCCGACTATTAATTGCTTCAGCCGCTGGCGCCGGTTTTGCCGGTATCTATATTGCACCCATTACGGGGATGTTGTTTGCCGTTGAAATCATGTATAAAAAATATGATTTGAAAACAATTGGCGTGAGCTTGACGATGTCAACCATCGCCATGGGGATTGGGTCATTAGTGAAGGGATTTAACCCTTACTATTTACTGGATGATGTGAAATTCCCGGTTGGCAGTGTCTTGTTTGTGATTATTTTGGCACCGCTGTGCGGCTTTGCGGGGAGCTGGTTTAGAAAATGCTTCCAGTGGGCTGAAAAAAATCAGACTAAGACACGTCATATTTTATGGCAATTACCTGTTGTCTCACTCTTAACGGGTGGCATTGCTTATTTCTTCCCAGAAATTATGGGTAATGGTCGGTCACTAGCGCAGTTAGCAATTGGCGGTAGTGCGCGTTATCAGCAAATTATCATTGTGTTATTGGTTGGTGCGGGCTTAAAGGCTATTGTGACAGTTTTGACTATTCGGTCAGGCGCATCCGGTGGTACATTGACGCCATCGATTTCAATTGGTGGCGCTTTAGGCGCAGTTGCTGGTTGGGTACTGTCTTACTGGGTCCCAGGCGTTAACATTGGTCAAGGGGCGATTTTGGGTGCTGGTACGTTGCTGGCCGCTTCACAACAAGCACCACTGATGGCCATGTTTATGTTGATTGAAATCACGCATCTAGATGGTTCAGCGATTCTACCATTAACGATTGGTATTTTGATTGCGACTGCCGTATCGCGTCTCGTGTTACAACCTAAGACCAGTAAAAAAGCCTGACACATCGTGTCAGGCTTTTTTACTGGTTGGCTTCAATGGTAATCAGATTACCTTCAGAATCTTTGATTTTAATGGCGATCTTGTTGCCAAACCGCGCTTCAGGTTCACCAACTAACGTCACAAAGTTATTTTTCAAATGCTTTTGCAAGTCTGCTTGGTGATCTCGGACCAATAGTTCGAGTTGATCGGTTGGTTCACCCGTTACGAAAACAATATCTTCGCCATCTAGTGTTAAATGGCGACCAGATTGATGGCCTGATTGGGGCAAATCAAAAACATCGCGCCAAAAACGGTAGGCGCGGTTCGTATCAGTTGCTGGAATTGTTTTAATGTTTAATTTACGTGGTTTCATATTAATAAGTATAGCTGAATTTCACTAATTTTCAACTCGTTCAAGGTCACGCTGGCGGGTGTAAATCGTATAGCCAACGATAATGAATAACAAGGTTGACATGGTCAACCAAGCAAAACTGGGTGTGATGACATTGGCTAAGCTGAGAAATAAGAGTTGGCCCAATGGTGCGGTGGCGAGGACTAAAGTATTGATCAGACCGCCAACACTGGCTAAACGATCAGGTGCGACACGTTGCATCATAATAGCCCCAATCCGTGGATTAATTTTAGCAGAAACATAGCCGATACCGGCGATTAGGAGCAACCAGACAAGACGGTTTGGCCAAATACTTGGTACCAAGCCTAGTAATAGTAATAGGCCGCAAGCTGTCCCAATTAATTGCTTAGTGGTCATATTCTGAAAAATATCATGTACCACAATGGAACCCAGTAACATGCTGACGGTTTCCACAGCGCCAAATATGGCCACGGTAGTGCCAAAATTACCAATCATAAGCTGATGCATTTGTAATAAAGTTAAATTAAACAGGCCAGCTAATGATGTACTCACAAAGTTAACAGCGGCAGCAAGTACAATGAGTTGGAAAAAGAGGTGATCACGGTAGACCGACATAAAGGTGATGTTGAAATCAGAAAACAGTGTGGTTCGGGAACGGTGGGCGAGATTTTGGCTAATTTGGTGCTGGGCCTCGGTAAAATACGACTGGTGGGTGGTCATCACGAGCCATGCAATGATAAACAGTAAAGCATTAATGAAACTGAATACGGCCGCGTTGTTGTTTAAGAGGCTAAACAAGCCAGCACCGAAAAAACCACCAATCATGGCCATGGTAATACTAACGGCTTGTTCGAGACTCATGGCGGTCTGCATGTCCTTTTGAGCTAAAATATAGCGTGAGATAGGCTTCATCAATAAATTGCTATAAAGCCCTAAAATATCATTGATAAAAATTAAGCACAACAACACAATGAAGGTCATGGCACGGGTTTCATAGGCAAACAGTAAGCCGGACATCACCAGAAAAATAGTGGCTTGGGTACGTCTGGTGATTGACCAAGCGCGCAAATGATCGTGCGTTTTGTCGGCTAAATTGCCTAGTAAAATGGCAAAAAGATTAGGTAAAAAGGTGATGAACGCGACAGCAGTGACTGCTAAAGTGGCATGAGGGCGCGATGCTGCGATCATGAGAAAAACAATGTTAAACAGACTAGTGCCTAAATTATTAAATAGTTGGGCGGTGATCATGATGAGAAAAGCGCGATTGCTTTTAAGTAATGTCATATGTTTTGCTCCTTTGAATTGCGTAAATTCATTTTATCCAGTAAACTGAACAACAAATCAAAAAGCGAATATATGCTACTTTCTGGCGGTGACAAATGGATTACGGGGCAACATTTAAAAGAATACGTGAAGACAAAGGGTTAAAAATTGTTGATTTAGAACAAGAAAACATCTCACGCTCACTCATTGGCAAATTTGAAAAAGGGCAATCACGGCTATCAGCAGACCGATTGGATCGCTTATTAGCGGACATGGGTGTGAGTCATGATGAATTCTTATTTCTTGGTGGGGAACCTGGGGATAATTATATGTACACGTTGTTGCATGAGATGGGGGTGCAGTCTGGTAAAATACGCGAACGTCAGCAACTGGATCGGATGATTGCGCGGGCGACCCGTGATTTGACAAGTGGTCGTGGTGGCTTAAGTGCCAGATTTATGCGTGATTTTGGTCTGTTGATCAAAATCGGCCTGACAGCCGAAGATGATGGGGTCAAAAAGGAGATGTATGAGTATCCTGGTGTTCAGCAACATGTTAAGCCAGCCGTACAATTTTTAAAAAAGGCGGAAACATGGGGACGGTTGGAACTTGATTTATTTACCCTTTTTTATATTGGCATGCAGCCGGATGATTTACTCGTCTTGGGACGATTGGCAATTCAACGGGCACGGGTCTACACGGCACTAAGATCTGAGAAAAAGCGGTTAGTTGATATTATTCACACGGCATTTAACGGCCTAATGTATGTTGATCAAGCGGGGGCAGCTGAGATGTTAGCCCTTGAAGCACAAGTCATTCAGGCAGCCGATGAGTTTATGATTGATTGGACGAGTGAACGGTTGCGTTTACGCTTAGATGAAGGGTTACTGATGATGCTGCAAGGACAAGTTACGGCTGGGTATGAACAGATTATGTCAGTGGTTTCAGTCTATGAGATGATTGGCATGCAGGAAATGGCTAATTTTACACGCCAAACGATTGCCCAAACAAAATCGGCCATTGAATCCAACCAGCGGGATAAAATACCACATATTTACTCAATGTTGATTTAAAGTATGGTAAACTTAAACTTATGGCATTATTAGAAGTCAGTGGCCTTACAATGGCCTACGCAGAAAAAACTTTATATGAAGACGCAGCCTTTGAACTACAACAAGGCGAACACATGGGAATTGTTGGTCAAAATGGTGCCGGCAAGTCAACCTTAATTAAGATTATTACCGGACAAGAATTACCCTTGTCTGGGAAAATCGACTGGCAAAAAGGCTTAAAAATTGGCTATTTGGACCAGTATGCTGAAATTCCTGACGGCATGAATTTGGTTGATTTTTTGCACACTGCTTATCAAGACTTATATGATAAGCAAGACCGCATTACCGAACTCTACAATGAGTATGCGGAAACCATGAACGACAAGTTGTTGGATCGCGCCGGTCGCATGCAAGAAGAACTGGATGCTGCCGGTTTTTATGATGTGGATACGCAAATCGAACGCGTTATCTCCGGTTTGGGCTTAGAAGCTATCGGTCGTGATCGTGAATTGGAACAAATGTCTGGTGGCCAACGTGCCAAAGTCATTTTGGCCAAGTTGTTGCTGGAAAATGATGACGTCATCATTTTGGATGAGCCGACGAACTATCTGGACGTTGCCCACATTGCGTGGTTGCAAGATTTCTTGCAAACCTATGAAGGCGCGGCTTTGATTATTTCCCATGACTTTGACTTTTTGGACAAAGTGACCAACGCGATTATTGATGTGTCATTTGGTAAGATTACCAAATATCGTGGCTCGTTCACGAAAGCGATGCGTCAAAAAGAAGAGCGTACGGAACAACAGTTGCGACAATATGAAAAGCAACAGGGTGAAATTGAAAAGGCCCAAAAGTTTATCGCTAAGAACAAAGCGCGTGCCTCAACTTCAAAGCAAGCGAAGTCACGTGAAAAGATGCTGGCGCGCATGGAAAAGATTGATCCACCGTCAGAAACATTACAAGCAAAATTCAATTTCCCTTATGTGAACTCACAATCTGCCAACGCATTGACAGTCAATGATTTGTCCGTCGGTTACGTGACCCCAGTCTTGGAGCCAGTAACTTTCTCAGTGACAACGGGACAAAAGATTGTCTTCAAAGGCTTTAACGGCGCGGGTAAGTCGACATTGATTAAGTCAATTCTCGGTGTGATTCCTGCCTTACACGGGACAGCTGAATTCTCACCGTCTGCCGTCGTTAACTACTTCGACCAAGACTTGGCATGGGATGATGACACAAAGACACCATTACAAGAAATGCAAGATCGTTTCCCAACGCTAGAACCAAAGGCGTTGCGGACCCGATTGGCTGCGGCAGGGATTAACGCTGAAAACGCGCAAAAGCCGTTGCAACAACTTTCTGGTGGTGAGCAGACAAAAGTGAAGTTGGCCATTATGGAAATGAAGCCAAGTAATTTCTTGATTTTAGATGAGCCAACCAACCATTTGGATGAAGGGACGAAAAATGCCCTACGGGCAGCGATTGACAAATTCCCAGGAAATGTCATTATCGTTTCCCACGAAGTCAGCTTTACAAAGGGCTTTGGTGACCGTGAATTAAACGTTGCGGCGCTATCCTATAAGAAAGAAACAGATTAGTATGGTGCAACTACTGACACAAAACAACATGCCGAAAAACATGACAGTTTTTGATGTGGTTGCGTCAACAATGATAAAAGGTCGAGACATGCTGAATACAGGCGTGGCTCGGCCTTTTGCTGTGGTTGCCAATCAACAAACTGCTGGGTACGGAAAATTCGGACGTCAATTTTTCTCACCGCGAGGGAGCGGTGTGTATATGACGTTTGTTTTTGACGTGCCAACTGGTAGCTTTGATGCCGGACTATTGACCACCGGTGTGGCCGCAACGATTGCGCGGGTCATTTTTGAAGTAACTGGTATTCAAGTAGCTATGAAATGGGTGAATGATTTATATTATCAGGATCGCAAAATTGCCGGCATTCTTGCTGAGGGTATTCTGACCGCAGGTCAGCTCACGCAAGTCAGTATCGGTGTTGGTTTGAATATTTTAGCCACGGTTGTGCCACCTGAACTGCGGGATAAAATCGGCGCACTTGATGTCGATGTGGATAAAAATAGGTTAGTCTGCAAGATTTTCACAGCTTTGCAAGCTGATTTTTCAGGTTATCAACAAGGACAACATCTTGCCTATTACCAAGCACATGCTTATTTAACAGGCCGTTATGTATCGGTCCAAATTGGCACAACGGTGCTGCAAGGGCAGGTAACCGGCATCGGACAACAGGGTGAGTTATTGTTGGTAGACGATACTGGCGAGTCACATGCTTTGTTGAGTGGCGAAGTGACTCAAGTTAAGCTATAGTGGGCAGGGTTGATAACGAGATCATAACAACGCATTTGACAAAATAAAAGTATTAGAATAAAATAAAAACAATGAGAAAATCATAGAGGTTGCCATAGACAAGAGTCACTTGTGGAGTATTGATAGATACGCTGAAGCAAGCAAAAGGGGATGTGGCCGAAGCGTTGGCACTATCATGTCAGTTAGCTGGGCCATTGGTTAAGAGCCAATGGACTGTCGCGGATGCGGGGTGCTATGACGGAGATAAGCGTTTTTTATTGCGATCCGTGACTGCCCTCCAAGCAGCCACGGATTTTTATTTTATGAGAAAAAGGTGTGACTATGGTAGAGGCAATTACAAGGCCAACACAAATTGAAATATCACAAAAAGCTTTAAAAAATAATGTCGCCGTCGTGAAGCAAACATCAGGCGCAGACAAAATCTTTTTGGCTGTTAAATCTAATGCCTACGGCTTGGGGTTAATCCCAACGTCAAAGGCGGCCGTGGCAGGTGGTGTCTACGGCTTAGCGGTAGCCATTATTGATGAAGCTTTGGCTTTGCGCCATGAGCGACTAACGGCACCGATTTTAATTTTAGGGATTTCACCAGCGCAATATGCGGAATTAATGGCCGTCCAACATATTATGGCTACGGTTGTGTCGCTTGATTGGTTAAAAGAGGCGGCGACTTATTTGTCCGGTGAACAACGTTTGCATGTCTCGTTAGGGGTTGATACGGGAATGGGCCGAATTGGCTTCCGTGATCGTGCAGCGCTGGCCGAAGCCATTGCTTATGTCCAAGCACATCATGATTTATTTGACTATGTTGGCTTAGCGACGCATTTTGCCGAGTCCGATTCGGCTAATACTGATTATTTTGAGATGCAACTGGCGCGTTGGCATGAGTTGACGGATGGCTTACCGGAACCAGAATATTATCACGTCGCCAACTCTGGGGCTGCCATGTATCACGCTGACGAAGTCCCACATGACGTCATTCGCGTGGGGACAGTCCTGTATGGCGTGGAACCTTCCCGTGGCGAATTGGCCGATGGCCATGAGTTACAACCGGTCATGGCTTTACGTAGTGAAATCAACTTTGTGAAGCAACTGCCGGCGGGGGAAGGCATTAGTTATTCCCACAAATACACCACGACGGGCGACGAATGGATTGGGACAGTACCGATTGGCTATGGCGACGGGTGGCTACGCAAATTGACCGGCTTTAACGTGATTGTTGATGGGCAATATGTACCCATTGTTGGTCAAATCGCCATGGATCAAATGATGATTCGCTTGCCGCATGAATATCCTGTGGGAACAAAAGTGACTTTGATTGGTCGTGACGGTGGGTTAGAAAATACCTTGGAAGATGTCGCGCAACATGCGGGCCTAGCACCTTGGGAAATCATGACTGGGATGCAAGATCGCTTGCACCGCGTACTTGTTGATTAGGATACACAGCGTAACAAACTTAACATTGAGGAGAACAAAATGACAGAAAAAACTTATCATGTGGCAATTTTGGGCGCCACTGGCGCAGTTGGCACACGTTTGCTATCACAATTGGAACAATCAACGATTCCGGTTGGTCAAATTAAGTTATTGGCTTCAGCACGTTCGGCTGGCACGACTTTAATGTTTAAAGGCGAACCGGTGACGGTTGAAGAAGCCACGCCAGAAAGTTTTGACGGTGTTGATCTGGTCTTAGCATCAGGCGGTGGCTCAGTTTCAAAGCGCTTTGCGCCCGAGGCAGTTAAGCGCGGTGCCGTTGTTGTCGATAATTCAAGTTATTGGCGCATGCATGATGACGTGCCACTGGTGGTACCCGAAGTTAACGAAGCCGCTTTGCAAACACATCAAGGCATTATTGCCAATCCAAATTGCTCAACCATTCAAATGGTAGTGGCCTTGGAACCCATTCGCCAAGCTTATGGTCTAGAGCGCGTGATTGTATCAACGTATCAAGCCGCCTCTGGGGCAGGTCAATTAGGTTGGGATGAATTAGTCGCGCAAACAACCGCTTATAATGCCGGTGAACCGGTCACGGCATCAGTTTTGCCAGTCCGCGGTGCGGCTAAGCACTATCCATTAGCCTACAATTTATTGCCCCAAATTGATGTATTTGAAGATGATGGGTATACCCATGAAGAATGGAAAATGATTCACGAAACCAAGAAAATTATGTTTGGTGACAAGGATTCCCGTGATGTGAAGGTGACTGGCACGGCTGTGCGTGTGCCGGTGCCAATTGGGCACGGGGAGACGGTTTACTTTGAAACAGCGGCTGGTACTGGGGCCACGGCACAAGGGATTCAACAAGTCTTAAGCCAAGCACCAGGGGTCGTGCTGGAAGATAATCCAGCCGAGCAACTTTATCCGCAACCGGTTAATGCAGCGGGCAAGCGCGAGACGTTTGTCGGTCGTGTCCGGCCGGATTTGGAAGTTGATGATGCTTTCCATATGTGGGTCGTGTCAGATAACCTCCTCAAAGGGGCAGCTTGGAACACCGTGCAAATTGCTGAGCGATTGGTGGCGCTTGACTTAGTGCGCGTCCCAGATACAGCAACAAATCCATTTACGACAGCGTAACGTGATACAATAAGGCTATGATAACCCTCATTTATCTTGTAACAATTGGATTATTATTGGTAGCGCTTGGCTACCAATTGCAGAAAAACCCCGCGACGATGACAATCGGTACGTATGGGGTTTTTATTGTATTGAGCGTGATTTTATTGTGTCAGCATTGGCTCAACTTATCGCCAGCCAGCCGGCAAGCCATTCGTGTCGGGAGCTACAGCATAGCGATACTCATGGGTGTTATTTTAATGCTGAGCATTGCGTGGTACAGTTGGAAAAAATCACGGCGGTTGCTGGTACCAGGTATTATTGGTGGCTATTTAATCAGCTTAGTTTTGTTATCCCCATGGTCATTATGGCGGCTGGCTGCACCGTGGTTGCTGTTTTATTTTGTCTGGCAGTTTAGTCGCTTTTTAATCAGCAGTGTGGCTTATGGGATCGTCAATCGACCACCAAAAGTTGGCCCGCTCGTGGTGTTAGGCGGTGGTTTAGCGGATGGCTATCACGTTGGTAAAATCGTGGATGCGCGTATCCGAGCGGCAGTGTTAGATGCCCAAAAGATGACCCCTTTCCCGATTATCGTATTTTCGGGTGGACAAGGTGACGATCAGCAACGGAGTGAGGCTGCAGCGATGCGAGAACATGCCGTCTTGCGCTATGGTGTCCCGCTGGCGCAAACACGATTAGAAGATCAGTCACGGAATACCATTCAAAATTTTCGTTATAGTGCGGCTTTGCTTGATGGGCAACCGTTAACGTTTTATACGAGTGATTACCACGTTTTTCGGGGTGCATTGATCGCGCAAACACTAGGCATTTCAGCACGTGGCCGTGGTGGGGTGTCGGTTTGGCGGCATCGCATACCGGCCTTTTTGCGCGAGTTTGCCGGGGTGATGAGCTTGCACAAACGGCGACAGGTGCTATTTGGCAGTTTGTGGGTCATTGTAGCAGGTTTAAACGTGATTTTTTTCTCATAAAATAGTGTGATATAATGCCTTTTATGATGTTGTTATGTGAAAAATGACGATTAAATAATATAAAAATGGTTAAAAGGGAGGTGTACATGAGTATTTTTGGAAAATTGATGTGGTTTTTTAAAGCGCATCAACGGCTTTATATTTTAGGGTTGTCTTTTTTATTCTTAACAGAAATTTCACAAATGGTGTCACCGGCACTAATTGGGCAATTCACGGATAAAGTTGTACGCCGAGAATTAACATTTGAGGGGCTGGTGTTTTATGCTGGTGGGATTTTGTTATTTGCGATCTTAATGTATGGTTTTCGCTACGCGTGGATTACCCACATTTTTCAGGGATCTGCGTTACTAGAAAAAACATTACGGCAACAACTTTTCGACCATTACATGGCGATGGATACCACGTTTTATCAACGGCATCGTACGGGTGATTTAATGGCGCACGCATCCAATGATTTATCAGCGATCCAGCGTGTGGCGTCGGGTGGTATTTTAATGCTGGTTGACTCTGTCGTGGTGATTATTTTCACGGTGGCCTCGATGATTCTGGTGGTGGATTGGCGTCTGACGTTAATTGGTGTTTTGCCCTTACCATTGTTGATTATCGGTGTGCGCTACTTATCGCCGAAAATTCGTGCGGCGTTTACGGCGTCACAAGAAGCCTTTTCACGCTTATCTAACAAATCCCAAGAATCAATTGCTGGGATTAAAGCGATTAAGACTTTGGGTCAAGAACAACAAGATGCCGCTGCTTTTGAGGCGCAAGTACAAGAAACGATTCAAATCAATAAGCGGGTTGCTCGAATTGACGCAATGTTTGGCCCAATGGCAACACTGATCATGACCATTAGTTATGTGATTATGATTACCTATGGTGGCTCGCTGGTCGTTAATCAAGCCATTACGATTGGGCAACTGGTCTCATTTTCCACCTATCTTGGCTTATTAGTTTGGCCAATGTTTGGTTTGGGACAATTATTTAACGTCTTAGAACGTGGGAATGCATCATATATTCGTGTCCAAAACATTTTGTCTGAAAAATCCGCTGTGGTCGAAAAGCCGAATGCGGTCGCAACGCGGGCAACGGGTGATTTGGTCATTGATGTGACGGCGTTTAGTTATCCTGATGATGCCGAGGAAAATTTGGCCTTAGAACACATTAACTTTACGGTCAAAGCCGGTGAAACGTTGGGGATTGTCGGGCGTGTTGGTTCAGGGAAAACCACATTATTGAAGTTGTTATTGCGGCAATTTGATGACTATCAAGGCACGATTAAAGTGGGCGGTACGGATATTAAGGATTACACTTTTGCAGCGTATTTACGTGCGATTGGTTATGTTGCGCAAGAAAATTTCCTATTCTCCACAACGATTCGTGACAATATTCGGTTTGCCAATATTGATGAAACACAAGCGGTAGTTGAAGCCGCCGCTAAAAAAGCCGCTTTTCATGAAGATGTCTTAGCGTTGCCAGCCGGTTACGACACCGAAGTTGGTGAGCACGGGGTGAGCTTGTCTGGTGGGCAAAAGCAACGTTTGGCGATTGCGCGTGCGTTAATCATTGATCCGGAAATTTTAATTTTAGATGATGCCTTGTCAGCCGTTGATGCGCGGACGGAAAAGCAAATCTTACAAGCCTTGAAGGCTGATCGCCAAGGGAAAACGACAATTATTGCCGCGCATCGGATGAGTTCGGTGATGAATGCTGATGAGATTATTGTGTTTGATCAAGGCCGTATTAAAGAACGCGGTACGCATGCCGAGTTAATGGCCAGAGACGGCTGGTATGCCGAGATGTACCACCAACAACAATTAGCAACAGAATTAGAAGAAAAATTAGATGGAAAGGCGGGCGCTGATGTCTGAAAATAATGAATCAGTCTGGGCGAAAAGTATTCCGCTCAAAACACAAATTCGGGTGGTTACAACGTTGATGAAACAAGCAAAGCCCTTTCGCCAGATGTTTTTTGTCGCCCTTGCAATTGGTGGTGTCTTTGCGCTCTTGCAAGCAGCCGCACCACGTGTGATTGCTTACTATATGACGACGTACCTGCATCAAGGGGATAATATCACCATCCAAATCATGTGGAGCTTTGCTCTGTTAGTCGCTGCTATTCGGGTCTGTCAAGCCATTACGGATGGTCTGAATGCCTACTATTTCACGGTGGCCGCAGAATATGCGTTAGAAGATATCCGCGTCAAGGTCTTTGAGAAGTTGCACACCTTAGGGATGCGTTTTTTTGATCGCGTGCCGGCGGGGTCTTTGGTGACGCGGGTGAACAATGATACGGCGTCATTAGCAGATTTTTGGCGCTTTTTCATGGAATTAACCTTTGTGGTGATGAGCATGATTGGTGCTTATATCGGGATGTTGACGGTGAGTGTGAAAGCCACATTGCTTATGCTAGTTGTGGTGCCATTTATTGTCATTTCGGTGGTGTTGTACCAGCGTTTCTCATCGAGTCTTTTCCGTCATATGCGTGAACGGCTCTCACATTTAAATGCTAAAATTGCCGAAAGTATTACTGGGATTGATGTTATTCAAGAATTTTATCAAGAAGATCGGTTTAAAAAGGCCTTTGCTAAGGTCAACGGCGAATATTTTAATGCGCGTTTTAAAATGATTAAAGCCGATGCATTGTTATTAGAGCCGATGATTGATTTGATGTTAGGTGGCGCAATGGTGCTGGTCCTCTGGTACTTCGGGGTTTTGTCGATGACCACTGCTGTCTCAGCTGGGGTAATTTATGCGTTTACTACCTATTTAAACAATATTTTTAGTCCATTAGAAAATGTGATGAATTTGTTTAGTCCTTTCCAAGAAGGATTGGTTTCGGGTTATCGCGTTTTAGGCATTTTGGATGATGACACGTATGCCCCAGCGCAAAATCCAGGCGCAGATAAGCAAATTACCCAAGGGAAAATCGAATTTAAGCATGTCAACTTTAGTTACGATGGGCAACATCCAATCTTAAAGGATTTGACCTTCACAGCGAACCCTGGTGATACCGTGGCCTTGGTTGGCCACACCGGTTCCGGTAAATCGTCGACGATTAACACATTGATGCGCTTTTACGATTTTCAAAGTGGGGAAATTTTGCTCGATGGGCAGGATATTCGCGATATTGATCCCGTTGATTTGCGTCAAAAAATGGGGTTGGTGTTGCAAGAACCGTTTATGTTTTATGGGGATGTTGCCTCTAACATTCGGATGTATGATGATACGATTACCGACGACCAAATTATTAAGGCTGCTGAATTTGTTGGGGCAGATAGCTTTATTGATGAGCTGGACGGTCAATATCATGCCAAAGTACAAGAAGGTGGTTCAGGCTTCTCGGCTGGGGAAAAACAGTTGATTAGTTTTGCCCGAACGATTGTTAAAGATCCAAAAATTTTAATTTTAGATGAAGCGACCGCCAATGTGGACACAGAGACGGAAGTATTGATTCAACAATCACTCCGGAAAATGCGTCAGAATCGGACAACAATTGCGATTGCGCACCGTTTGTCGACCATCAAGGATGCCGACTTAATTCTCGTGTTAGATAAAGGCGAAGTGGTCGAGCGGGGGACGCATGATGCGTTACTGGCGCAACGCGGCCGTTACTATGACTTATATCGTTTGCAAGGGATGACAGATGATGAGACGGCAGTTAGTTGACCGGGTGTAATGTTAAGAAACTCACATTTTTATGTCACGTTTCCTGCCATGGATTAATTTAAACTGGCGGGTGACACGTAGAATAGAAGTATGAGCAGACTGGGGCGAATCGTGTAATATGCCTGCGTATTGCACGATAATCGCCCTTTTTGTATCGGGACCGTGTGCCGTGTTAAAGCACTTGCGAGAAAAAAGGAGAAATTTATTCATGTCAATGATTGAATTCAAAAATGTTGAGAAGTACTATGGCAACTTTCACGCATTAAAAAATATCAATTTGAAAATTGATGAAGGCGAGACCGTCGTGTTGATTGGCCCATCGGGGTCAGGAAAGTCAACGTTGATTCGGACAATCAATGGATTAGAAGAAATTCAAGAAGGCCAATTGCTGGTTAACGATTTTGATTTACACGATCCAAAAACAGATATGAACCGTATCCGTAAGAATGTTGGCATGGTGTTCCAGCATTTCAATTTATATAACAATAAATCAACACTGGAAAATATCATGCTTGCACCCCGTTTGGTGTTGAAGCGTGATGAAGCGGAAAACAAAAAAATCGCGATGGAATTGCTTGAAAAGGTTGGCTTGGCCGACAAAGCAGCGAATATGCCATCTGAATTGTCTGGTGGACAAAAGCAACGTGTTGCCATCGCACGTTCATTGGCGATGAAGCCAAAAGCCCTATTGTTTGATGAACCAACTTCAGCTTTGGATCCGGAAATGGTTGGGGATGTGTTGGACGTTATGCGTGATATTGCCAAGGATTCATCCATGACAATGCTTGTCGTGACCCATGAAATGAGTTTCGCGAAGGCAGTGGCTGATCGGGTAATTTTCATGGCTGACGGACAAATTCTTGAAGATAGCACAACCAAGGCATTCTTTGATAATCCAAAAGAAGCACGTGCTAAGAAGTTCTTGAGCCAAGTTGAACATCATTAAAAATAGAGGAGGGGCGTTTACGAGTAATCTGAACGCACAGTAAATTATGGAAAAAGCTAAAAAACGACAATTTGGCATTATTGCAACAATTGTTTTAGCTGCCGTTATTGTCCTCGGTTTAATGTGGGCAACAGCCACAGCTAAGAAAAATTCAGAACACGAAGACACGCTGGCGCGTGTTGAACGACTGGGTCGTATTGTCTGGGGTGTCAAAGCAGATACAAAATTATTTGGTTTGATGAACACCAAAACTGGGACACCAGAAGGCTTTGACGTGGATATTGCCAAAGCCTTGACGGTGCAAATTGCAAAACAAACTGGTGTACCGATGTCAGCACAATTCATCCCAGTATCAGCATCTTCAAAGATGCAGTTATTGAAGAACACTAATATTGACGGATCTGTTTCAACGATGACGATTACGCCAGAACGTGAAAAGATTATTGACTTTACCAAGCCATATTTTGACGCCGGACAATCAATCTTGGTGAAAAAAGATTCCGGTATTCATTCTGTTAAAGATATGAATGATTCTAAGTACACGATTATTGTGGTCGTGGGCACAACTGCTGCCACGGAAATCAAGAAGTTTGCGCCTAAGGCAAAGGTTTTGGCAGTGCAAGACTATGCCACAGGTATGCAAGCGTTGAAGAGTGGTCAAGGGCAAGCGATGTCAACTGATAACGCGATCTTGTACGGTTTTGCAACTGAAAACCCAGAGTATCACATTGCTGGTGGGACATTTACGCATGGGCCTTACGGGATTGCCTTTGATAACGATCAAGGCCCAATGATTCGGGAAGCCAATAAGGCATTAGCAACGATCAAAAAGAATGGTGTCTACAACGCGTTAATTAAAAAGTGGTTCAGTGATGTTCCTGGTCTTGACTGGCACAGTTTGGAGGCGAAGTGATGATTGAATTGTTTCAGAATAATTTTCCAACTTTGATGCAGGGCTTTGGTTACACGTTACTATCGAGTGTGATTGCACTAGTGGGTTCCTTGATTTTGGGAACGGTGTTTGCGGTAATGCAAGTGATGCCACAGGCGTGGGTCCGTCGCATTGGTAATATTTATGTCCAAGTTTTCCGAAATATCCCACTTTTGGTGATTACGTTCTTCTTCTTCTTGGTCGTGTCACAGTACGTTAAAATGAGCGGTTTTGTTTCAGGAACTGTCGCGTTGATGTTGTATACATCAGCGTTTATTGCCGAAACCGTGCGTGCGGGTATTTTGGCGGTTAATGGTGGGCAAATGGAAGGTGCGCGTGCAAATGGGTTGTCATTTGCGCAAGCCATGCGCCATATTGTTTTGCCACAGGCGTTCCGTGTGGCCTTACCATCACTGGGTAACCAATTTATCAATTTGGTTAAAAACTCATCTATTTTAGCCTTTGTTGGTGGTTTGGACTTGATGTATCAAGGTAACATGATTGCAGCCAATACGTTTGAAACGTTTGGGACATATATCATTGTCGGTATCTTATATCTCATTATTACCTTACCGTTGAGTTACTATATGCAGCACCTTGAGCGTAAGCTCAAGCAGGCAGCGTAAGGAGGAATTATGGCGACATTAGGATTTTTTAGTGCCTTTACACCACAAAATGTGACGTATCTATTAGGCGGACTGGGGATCACGGTTGGCGTATCTCTCATTTCAGTTATTTTGAGTTTAATTTTTGGTTCAATTGTTGGAATTATTCAATTTGAACGTATTCCTTATTTTTCAAAATTTGTCGGCACAATCAATAACGTGATTCGTAATTTGCCACTATTGTTAATTATTTTCTTTGTTTACTTTGCGTTGCCAAAGATTGGGATTCACTTATCAGTTTTTTGGGCCACCATCATTGCGATGAGTACGTTTGAGTCAGCGATGTTGGCTGAAATTGTGCGTGGTGGCTTGGAATCAGTTGATATTGGCCAATTTGAAGGTGCGCGTGCGAACGGCTTGAGTAATATGCAAACGATGATTTACATCATTTTGCCGCAAGCTTATAAGAAAATGATTCCACCAATTATTTCACAATTGATTTCATTAGTGAAGGATACCAGTTTGGCAATGGGAATTGTGTTGGCCGAATTGATGTATCGTGGCCAGATTGTTTATGCACAGAACTCGACGTACATTATTCCAGTATTGATTGTGATTACGCTGGTATACTTCGTTCTAAATTACGGCTTGTCGTTAGTTGCACGTTGGGCTGATCGTAAATTAGCGTAAGGATTGTCTTTAATTTCGGACAGTTATTTATGGATGTAATCTCATAAAAATGTGTTAAAACCCATTATTTCAAAAAAATAACAAATAATTAGTTGTACATGAGAAAAACACATGGTATACTAATATCTGTTAATAAAGAATTTAAAACACAAACCTTTATATCTCGGGAGGATATATGCTATGGAAACATGGAAGAAGGTAGCCCTTGGTGCGGCTGCTGTAGTCGTTGTCGGTGGTGGAACACGCGCTGCTGGTCTTTGGGGCGGTTCATCAGATAATAGCAAGAACTTGTCATTCCAATTGCCAACACCTATTCAAACATTGGACATCTCTAAGAATACTGATACATACTCAGGTACGATCATTGGTAACTCTGGTGCCAACTTGATGCGTGTGGATGCCAAAGGTAAGCCACAACTTGAATTGGCGAAGTCAGTTAAGCACTCTGACGATGGTTTGACTTATACAGTTGAATTGAAGGATGGCTTGAAGTGGTCTGACGGTTCAAAGTTGACAGCCCAAGACTTCGTTTACACTTGGCAACGTATCGTGAATCCAAAGACAGCGTCACAATATGCTTACTTAGCATCTGGTGTTGAAAACGCGGATAAGATTGCAGCCGGTAAGGCCGCTGTTGATTCACTTGGTGTCACAGCTAAGGGCAACACGTTGACATTCAAGTTGGAACGCCCAATGCCACAATTTGAATACTTGTTGACGTTTGCGAACTTCATGCCACAAAAGGAAAGCTTTGTGAACAAGGAAGGCAAGAAGTACGCGACAACTTCAGACACGGCATTGTACTCTGGTCCTTATAAGGTTCAAGGTTGGAACGGAACAAACAACACGTTCAAGCTTGTGAAGAATGACAACTACTGGGATGCTAAGAACGTCAAGACAAAAGAAATTGACGTGCAGGTTGTTCAAAAGCCTGAAACAGCTGTGCAATTGTACAAGCAAGGTAAGATTGATCGTGTGTCAATTTCAAACACACCTGAATTGTATAAGGCTAACAAGAACAACAAGGATGTCGTGAAGACACCAGAAGCAACAACAGCTTATTTGGAATATAACCAAACAGGTAAGAACAAGTTCTTGGCTAACGCTAAGATCCGTGAAGCTTTGAACTTAGCAACTAACCGTAAGGAATTGACTGATCAAGTCACTTCTGGTGTGTCAACACCAGCCACTGGTTTGGTGCCAACAGGATTGGCTAAGACAGCTACTGGTGAAGACTTAGCCAAGTATGTTGCCCCTGGTTACACATACGATCCTAAGAAGGCCGCTGAATTGTTCAAGCAAGGTTTGCAAGAAGTTGGCGAAACAAGTGCTACATTGACAGTAACTTCTGATGCTGATTCACCAACTGCTAAGACAACTTTGGACTACCTCCAAGGTTCATGGGAAAAGGCTTTGCCTGGTCTTAAGATTGAAGAAAAGTTTGTGCCATTCCAACAACGTTTGAAGGATTCACAAACACAAAACTTTGACATTGTTGTGACACTTTGGGGTGGTGACTATCCTGAAGGCTCAACGTTCTATGACTTGTTCAAGGATGGCGCATCATACAACGATGGCCGCTTTACGAACGTCCCTTATACAGCCGCTGTTAACAAGGCCGAAACAACAGATGCTTTGAAGCAAGAAGCACGTGATAACGACTATAAGGCAGCTGAAGCAGACTTGTTCAAGGACAGCAACTTTAACCCACTTTACTTCCGTTCAGGTTACTCACTACAAAATCCTAATGTGACAGGTATCATTATCAACTCAACAGGATTGAACCAAGACTGGAAATTCGCTGTTAAGAAGTAAAAGTTGGTCTCATTAAAATATAAGCAATAACAAATAAGGATTGACGTAAGTTAATTCTTATTTTGTTCATTATAGGAAATCATAATTATGTGGAAATATATTCTCAAAAGACTAGGGTGGCTTGTCTTCACGCTATTCTTAGTCATTACGGCGACGTTCTTCTTGATGCAAATTATGCCAGGAACGCCGTTTAATAACCCGAAGTTGACGCCAGAAGCCTTGGCGCAGTTGAAGACAACCTATGGATTAGACTTGCCATTGTGGCAACAATATCTTAATTATTTGGTTGGGGTTGCACATGGTGATTTTGGTATTTCATTCCAATATCAAAACCAACCGGTTAGCATGTTGATTGGGCAACGGTTACCTGTTTCGGCAGCGCTTGGGGCACAAGCTTTGGTTGTTGGTGTGATTGCTGGTTTGATCATGGGTGCCGTGTCAGCACGTAACAAGAACAATAAAATTGATGGCACATTAGGCATTTTGTCAACGTTGGGTATTTCAGTGCCAAGTTTCATTTTGGGAATTGTCCTCGTCTACCTCTTTGGCTTCAAGTGGCCACTTTTCCCCGTTTCTGGTTGGGGTGATTCGTTCTCACAAACGATTTTGCCAACAATTGCTTTGGCAGTGAGTCCAGCAGCGATCACAACACGTTTTGTGCGTTCAGAAATGATTGAATCACTGAGTTCTGATTATGTGCAATTGGCGAAGGCCAAAGGGTTGAGTGAGAAGGAAATCGTTAACAAGCACGCTTACCGTAACTCAATGATTCCAGTTTTGACATTGATCGGTCCGATGGCGGCTGGTTTGTTAACGGGATCAACATTGATTGAACAAATCTTTTCGATTCCTGGTATTGGGCAACAGTTCGTGTTGTCTATTCCATCAAAAGACTTTCCGGTTATCATGGGCACAACAATTGTCTATGCGGCAATGTTGATGTTGATGATTTTGATTACAGATGTGCTCACGGCGATCGTTGATCCACGTGTTCGTTTGCAATAAGGAGGCTTATGATGGCAGCAAATACTGAAGATTTTGTCATCGTTGGCGCACAAAGCTCTGATGCCAACGAACATATTTCAAAGCCAGCCTTGTCATTTTGGCAAGATGCTTGGCGTCGCCTCAAGCTTAACAAGCTTGCGGTTGTATCCATGTGGTTTTTAGTTATTATTTTGGCTTTTGCCGTGTTATCGAATATTTTCGTCCCACAAAAGGCAGCCAATTCATTTAATTCTGATAAAGTTGGTGTGTATAAGAACTTACCACCAAACTCTGGCTTACCAATTCCTGGTTGGGATGGTAAGATCAAAGCGCCTGGCGACACGACCTCAACGAACGCTTATAGCGAACAAGGTGTGCCGGATGGGCAAAAGTTTATCTTAGGTACGGATAATATTGGCCGTTCAATGGCTAAGCGTGTCACTGTTGGGTTGCGTATTTCATTGTTAGTGGCCATTGTGGCAACATTCATTGACTTGGTCATTGGTGTGGCTTATGGTGTCTTCTCTGGCTGGAAAGGCGGCTGGGTTGATAACGCGATGCAACGTATCATTGAAATCTTGTCATCTATTCCAAACTTGATCATCGTGACGATGCTTGGTTTGTTGTTTGGTAGTGGGATTGCCTCAATTATTTTGGCAATTGCCATGACAGGTTGGTTAGGCATGGCGCGCCAAGTCCGTAACATGACGTTGTCATTAAAAGAACGTGATTATGTATTGGCTGCGAAGTCATTAGGTGAAAGCTCATTTAAAATTGCGGTGAAGCATTTGATTCCAAACATGGCCGGTACGATCATTGTGCAAATCATGATGACTGTGCCAAGTGCGATTATGTTCGAAGCGGTTTTGTCAGCCATTAACTTGGGTGTGAAGCCACCGACAGCGTCATTGGGATCATTGATTGCGGATGCGCAATCAATGTTGCAATTCTATCCTTATCAAGTATTAATTCCTTCAGCCGTGTTGGTATTGATCTCGTTGGCCTTCATCTTGTTGGGTGATGGCTTACGTGATGCATTTGACCCACGTGCGAGTGAAGATTAAGAGGTGTGCAAGAGAATGAGTAATCCGATATTAAGAGTTGAAAATTTGCACGTGAACTTCAACACGTATGCTGGGACAGTGCAAGCGATTCGTGATGTCTCGTTTGACCTAAACAAGGGCGAAACGTTAGCGATTGTTGGTGAATCAGGGTCTGGTAAGTCAGTCACGACTAAGACGTTGATGGGTTTGAACGCCAAAAATGCTAGCATTCCTGATAATTCACGCTTGTTGTTTAAAGACCGTAATTTGCTCGATTTGACCGAAGAAGAATGGCAATCAGTGCGTGGTAACGAAATTGCTATGATTTTCCAAGATCCAATGACGAGTTTGGATCCAACGATGAAGATTGGGATGCAGATTGCTGAACCGCTCATAAAACATCGTGACATGAAAAAAGAAGACGCGCTAGCACGTGCGTTGGAGTTGATGAAAGGGGTTGGGATTCCTAACGCCGAAGAACACATCAACGATTACCCACACCAATGGTCTGGTGGGATGCGGCAACGTGCCGTGGTTGCCATTGCATTGGCTGCTGATCCAGAAATTTTGATTGCTGATGAACCAACAACTGCTTTAGATGTGACGATTCAAGCACAGATTTTGACATTAATGAAAAAATTGCAACATGAAACGAAAAGTTCAATTATTTTCATCACGCACGATCTCGGTGTGGTAGCAGGTGTTGCTGACCGTGTTGCTGTCATGTATGCGGGTAAGATTGTGGAATATGGTACCGTGGATGAAATCTTCTTTAATCCACAACACCCTTACACATGGGGCTTGCTCAATTCAATGCCAACAACTGATACTGAAGTTGGGACGTTAGAGGCCATTCCAGGAACCCCACCAGATTTGTTGGAACCACCTAAGGGTGATGCATTCGCACCGCGTAATGCTTACGCCTTGGCGATTGATTTAAAAGAAGAACCACCATTCTTCAAAGTGAGTGACACGCACTATGCGGCCACATGGTTGTTAGATGAACGTGCACCAAAGGTCACGCCACCAGCGCAAATTCAAAAGCGTTGGGATCGTTGGCAAGAAATGCAAGGACAGGAGGCTTAATCATGACTGAAGAAGCACCAAAGAAGTTAGTTGAGCTAAAAGATCTGCAGTTGTATTTTAACCAAGGCAAGGCCAATGAAGTACGCGCAATTGATCATGTGAGCTTTGACATTTACGAAGGTGAAATTTTTGGCCTGGTTGGTGAATCAGGTTCTGGTAAGACGACCATTGGTCGGACAATTTTAAAGATTTATGAACAGACAGCTGGTGATATTTTATTCCAAGGAAAAGATGTCACGCAGTTGAAAGGGAAGCAATTAGCGGAATTCCGTAAGGATGCGCAAATGATTTTCCAAGATCCACAAGCGAGTTTGAATGGGCGTATGAAAGTGCGTGACATTATCGCTGAAGGAATTGACGTGAACAAACTCGCCAGTTCTAAGGCGGAACGTGACCAAAAAGTGCAAGAATTGTTGGATTTGGTTGGTTTGAACAAAGATCATGCTACCCGTTATCCCCACGAATTTTCGGGTGGCCAACGTCAGCGTATCGGGATTGCCCGTGCGTTAGCGGTTGATCCGAAGTTCATCATTGCCGATGAACCAATCTCTGCGCTGGACGTCTCAATTCAAGCACAAGTTGTGAACTTGATGAAGGAATTGCAGAAGAAGCATTCACTAACCTATCTCTTCATCGCGCACGACTTGTCAATGGTGAAGTATATTTCTGATCGTATCGGGGTCATGCACTGGGGTAAGTTGCTTGAAATCGGGTCTGCGGACGCGGTTTATAATCACCCTTTGCATCCTTATACGAAGAGCTTGCTTTCAGCCATTCCAGTGCCTGATCCAGAAGTAGAAAAGGCGCGTCAACCGTTGGAATATGATACAAGTATCGAAACTGACGGTAAAACACGGGAAATGATTGAAGTGAACCCAGGTCACTTTGTGTTGGCCACACCTGAAGAAGCAGCGCTATATAAAGCGCAACAGGTTTAAGGGATTAAAAAAGCTATAACAACTGATTCACAGTTGTTATAGCTTTTTTATGATAGAAAAATGATAATAACGTGCGTTTAACCGGTAACTGGTGTATGATTGTAATTAATTACTAATAAAAAGGTGGTAAAAGATGGTACGACAACAAGATGATTTTTATGACGCAGTGAATGGTGCTTGGGAAAAGACCGCGGTAATTCCTAACGATAAGCCACGAACAGGTGGTTTTAGTGACTTGTCTGATGAGATTGAAAAGTGGTTACTGACAGTCACGGCGGACTGGCAAGCAGGGAAAAACTTACCTGACTCACCGATTTTGTCACAATTTATTGCGTATCATCGCTTAGCTACTGATTTTGCCACACGTGAACAACAAGGTACCCAACCCGTGCAAGCGTTGTTGAAACAGTATCAAAATTACACCTCATTTGCTGATTTTGCGCAACATATTGCCGAATTGGAAAAGCAAGGCTTACCAAATGCTTTGCCACTTGGTGTGGGGCCTGATTTTAAAGATGCCCGGACAAATGTTTTATGGGCTAGCGCGGTCAACTTGGTTTTACCGGACACGACGTACTATGCACCCGATCATGAACAAGGACAAGCGTTGTTAGCGAAGTTTCGGGCTGCGCAAACGGTCTTACTGCCAAAGTTTGGTTTTTCTGAGGCAGAAACGGCTGATTTGATTGACCGGTATCTGGCTTTTGATGCCCGTGCGGCCGCTGTCGTTTTAAGTCAGGAAGAGGGACATGAATATGCCAAGTTGTACCATCCTTACACTTGGGCAGACTTTACTAAATTAGCCCCAGAATTGCCGCTAGACGCGATTTTAACGGCCTTGGTTGGTCAGACACCAGATCAAGTGATTGTGCCTGAAGAACGCTTCTGGGCGGCTGCTAATCAATTCTTTTCTGAAGAAGCTTGGCCATTATTGCAAGCCCATTTGATTGTTTCGGTTGTTAACAGTTTTACGCGTTATTTATCGGACGACGTGCGCGTGCTGGGTGGCCAATACCAGCGTGAATTGACGGGAGCACCAGAGGCCATGCAGGCGGATAAAGCAGCCTTTTATCTGGCAGCTGACCCGTTCAATCAAGCGATTGGCTACTATTACGCCCAAGAAAAGTTCTCACCAGCAGCCAAAGCCGATGTTGAGGCCAAAGTGGCCAAGATGATTGCTGTGTTTAAGCAACGGCTACAAGCAAATGACTGGCTGAATGCTGCAACCCGTGAAAAGGCCATCACGAAATTAAATACCATCGTGCCACACATTGGTTATCCGGAGCAGTTACCCGCGCGCTTAGCCAAGAAAATTGTCCAACCAGGCGCGACTTTATTAGAAACAGCCCTACAGTTTCGACAAATTGAAATCGCCCATGAATGGTCGCAATGGCAACAACCGGTTGATCGCAGTGAATGGCACATGCCAGCCCATCTGGTGAATGCCTACTATGATCCTCAGCAAAACCAAATTGTCTTTCCTGCAGCGATTTTGCAAGCCCCATTTTATAGTTTGTCACAGTCGTCATCAGCGAATTACGGTGGAATTGGCGCGGTCATTGCGCATGAAATTTCCCATGCGTTTGATACGAATGGGGCGTCATTTGATGAGTTTGGGAGCTTAAAGAACTGGTGGACAGACGAGGACTTTGCTGCCTTTAAGGTGCGTACGGATCGGGTCGTGGCTCAGTTTGACGGCTTGGATTCCTATGGTGCTAAAGTGAACGGCAAGTTAACCGTATCTGAAAACGTGGCGGACTTGGGTGGCTTGGCTGCTGCCCTAGCTGCAGCTGCGCAAGATCCAGACTTTTCTGCAACTGACTTCTTTGAAAGTTGGGCCACAATTTGGCGGATGAAGGCGCGACCAGAATATATGCAACTCCTGGCGGCCTCGGATCCACATGGTCCAGCGAAGTTACGGGTGAATGTCCAAGTGAAGAATTTTGATGCTTTCTTTGCGGCATTTAACGTGCAACCAAGCGATGGGATGTGGTTGGCACCGGCTGAACGCGTGCAAATTTGGTAAGATATGATAACAACGAGACAACGTGCTGACAAACAATCAGCGCGTTTTTTTGATGCTGGGGTTGTGAGTTGATCAAGACATGAGAAATCGTGATTAAACTTTGATACAATAGTGTGTATTGATTTTTTGAAACGAGTAAGACAATATGTATGAAAAAATGATCCTATTAATCATTCAAATAGTATTGATCACGGTGATGGTGATGATGATTGGTCTCATCGCACGCGCTTATTTTAAACAAAAAAAGCCTATTTTTCAGCGTTTTGGGCTGGGGATGGTCATTGGTTTTGTGACTGATTTTGGTGATACACTTGGGATTGGTTCTTTTGCAACGACGACAGCTGCTTTTCGAGCCACGCACTACATTGATGACGATCGGCAGTTACCGGGGACGTTAAATGCGATGCATGCCATTCCGGTCATAATCGAAGCGCTATTTTTCATCACCGCAGTGAAAGTCGAATTAAGCACGTTGTTACCGATGACGACTGCCGCTGTCGTGGGGGCATACGTGGGGACACACGTCACGAAAAATTGGCATGCACCAACGGTACAGCGGGTAATGTCTGCGGCCTTGTTTATCGCGGTCGTGATTATGATCGTCCGGATGATCACCAACCCAGGAGCGGATAACGCTTTAACAGTGCACGGGTTGCATGGCTGGTGGCTTGTCTTAGGCATCGTGTTTAACCTTGGCGTAGGCATTTTGATGACGATGGGGCTGGGGAATTATGCGCCCGAATTGATTTTCTTCTCACTGATGGGTGTTAATCCAGCGATTGCTTTTCCAGTGATGATGTTAGATGCCGCTTTGATCATGCCAACGACGGCTTGGAATGTGATTAAGATGGATCGGATTTCATGGCGTGGTTTTGCTGGTGTCACGATTGGTGGTATTCTTGGCGTGATTGTTGCGGCTAAGTTCTTCACGAGTATGGATGTGCAATTGCTGAAACTATTGATTATTGTGGTGTCACTTTGGACCGCTTTTGGGTTATTTCGTGACTCATTTAAACAAAATTGGAAAAAAATCCACTAAAGGGGTTGTCAAGGTCTCAAATATTTGTTATTATAATATAGTTGTTTGAGACATGGGAGTGTAGCGAAGTCTGGCTAAACGCGACGGACTGTAACTCCGTTCCTTCGGGTTCGTAGGTTCGAATCCTACCGCTCCCATAGCCGATTAATAGTTAACGGCTGAATAAATTAACTATTGCCCCTTGGCCAAGCGGTAAGGCAGCGGTTTTTGGTACCGCCATGCGCTGGTTCGAATCCAGCAGGGGCAATCTTAAAAAAACCGGCATACTTGATGTATGTCGGTTTTTTATTGACTTATGATTTTGGTGCATGTAACACTAAGCCGTGTTCAGGGGTACGCGCATTAATCACGATATCTTCAACACGGAAAATACGTGTTAATTGTTCTGTGGTAAAGAGCTTTTTCTTTTCCGCAATTTGTCGGAGTGATTTACCAGTGCGTAGTGATTCCTTAGCAATTTTGGCCGCTTCTTGATAACCGATAATTGGCGCCATCGCTGTGGCAAAGCTGGCGGATAGATCAATATCTTGAGACAAGCGCACCTTATTGCTGGTAATGCCATCAATCGCATTGATTCTTAAAGTCTGCATGGCTGCCGTTAAATGCTCAATACCGGCAAACAGTGACCGAAAGACAATAGGTTCAAAGGCATTCAGTTCTAACTGACCAGCCTCTGCGGCAGCTGTCACGGTCGCATCAAACCCAAACATTTCAAAGGCCACTTGGTTAACGACCTCTGGAATAACGGGATTAATTTTCCCGGGCATAATCGATGAGCCCGCCTGTGGGGCCGGCAAGTTAATTTCCGACAGTCCTGATCGGGGACCGGAACTCAAGAGACGCAAGTCGTTAGAGATTTTAGATAAGTTCATGGCTAAAGTTTTGAGTGTGCCAGAGAGTGCCACAAAACAGTCTAGATTTTGGGTCGCGTCAAAGAGATCGTGTGCTTGTACCAAAGGTAAGTTGGTGATACCGGCCAAATTAGGCACGATATGCACTTGATAATGATAACTGACGTTAATCCCAGAACCGATGGCTGAGCCACCCATATTTAAGAGATAGAGCGCGTTACGTGCTGTAGTAATGCGCTCAACATCACGTCGTAGCGGCTTTAACCAGGCGTGGAAACTGTTACCCAAGGTCATGGGGACAGCGTCTTGGAGTTGGGTACGACCCATTTTATATGTGGCTGAAAATTCATCCGCTTTGTTGCCAAGCGCGTCAATCAATGCCAGTAGTTCAGTAAATAGTGGCTCAAGGAGACGAATCAGAGCGATTTTACCTGCACTAGGATACGTGTCGTTGGTACTTTGGCCCATATTAACGTGGTCGTTGGGATGGATATAAGCATAGTCACCGCGTAACCGACCGGTTTGTTCTAATGCGACATTGGCGATGACTTCATTGACGTTCATATTGGTCGATGTCCCAGCACCGCCTTGGATGTCGCTAATTGGAAACAATTCTGGTTTGAAGGGTTGGTTGAGCAGCTGTTTCGTGGCGCGCACAATATGTTTGGCAACGGAGCGGTCTAAATTGCCGGATGTGGCATTGGTTTGTGCTGCTGCTTGTTTGATTTCCAAAAATGCGCGAATTAACTCAGGGTGTGTTACTTGGGCTGCAATTGGAAAATTGTGCAATGCCCGTTGCGTGTGAATCCCATAATAGGCAGTTTGAGGAATGTTCAATGGACCCAGTGAGTCAGTTTCGGTACGCATGATGATCTCCTTAGTAAATTGTATAGCTATATTCTATATCGGAGAGCAGCTAGACCAATTAAACATGTTACTTATTATGACATGCTGTGGTGTTGATATAACAACATATTTCACTGTAATAAATTTCAAACCAAATAAAAAAAGCGTGTGCTAACACGCTTTTTATCGGGGATTCACATCAATTACACGCACGTGATCATCGGGTTCGCCAATCACAACGCGGTTCACCACATCGGTGAAGAGGCCGTGTTCGACAACGCCCACCATCTTGATAAGTTCATCACCGAAGGCCCGGGGATGATCAATCACAGGTAAATGTAAATCGATGAGGAAATTAGCCGAGTCTGTGCGGACAGGGTTACCATTTTGGTCAAGACGCCAAGTTGGTTGGAAGCCTTCAGCCGCAAAACGTTTGAATAATTGGTGAGAACCATAGGGAATGACTTCAACTGGCAAATACTGATTTAACTTGGGTACTTGCTTGCTGGCATCAATCACCCAGATATTTTCGCGAGAATTAAAGGCCACGATTTTTTCCCATAGGAGGGCGGCACCGCCACCTTTAATGGCCGAAAAATCATCGGAAATCTGGTCAGCGCCATCAATGGTTAAATCGATTTGATCAACGTCGTCGACGTTATACATTGGTATGCCAAGTTGGGCAGCGTTACGGCGCGTTTTTTCCGAAGTGGCAACGCCAACGATTTTGAGGTTTTCGTGCGCCACGCGTTCACCTAACGCATTGATGACATGCGCAATCGTCGAACCAGAACCAATCCCAACAACCATGTCATTTTGGACAAATTCTGCGGCCCGTCGGCCAGCAATCAGCTTTTGTTGTTCTTGGGTCATGGCTTGTACTGAATCTCCTGGTATTTGTCTGGTTGGTTAAAAAATGCCTTACGGGCATAACTGCAAATCGGATGCACGGTCATGCCGTTTGCCCGTGCTTCGTCAACAACGGCGTCAAGAAGTGCTGCTGCAACTCCTTGACCGCGTAGTGCGGGGTCAACAATGGTTGAATTGATCGCATAGGTTTGGCCATCATTGATGGTTGTGTAAGTAATTTCAGCGAGACGTTTACCATCTGCTTCTAAAAAGTAACGACCGGGTTCATGTTGAAAGTCCATCATGCTTCTCCATTTCGTGACGATACGGTGATGCGAAAATCACCAGTGATAATCTAATTAGTTCTATTATACCGCAGGACACGGTTATTGGGGATGATGCGTGCCAAAAATCGACGGCAACAACTACGGTTTTACCGTATAATACAAAGTAAATCAATTTGACTAAATAAATGGAGGAAAACGACCATAGTCGTGGCTTTGAATGACTGTGGTTGGTAATTAAACATGCGTGGATTTGAAATTGTGTCAACAAAGGTGAACGACGGGCTTAATTTGCCAAAGCGGAGTACGCAAGCAGCGGCTGGGTATGATTTTGAAGCAGCAGAAGAGATTGTGATTCCCAGTGCATTGAGTAATCCTTTTTTCCGTGGCTTAAACATCTTATCACTCGGAAAATTAAAAAATGTACGTGATGATGAGGACTTGCAAGGGTTGCTTAAGCCGGTGCTTGTTCCAACAGGTATTAAGGCTTACATGGGTGAAGGGGAATATTTGCAATTGGTATCACGTTCAAGTGGTCCGATTAAAAAGCGCTTGATGATGCCAAATGCCGTTGGGATTGTTGATGCTGATTACTACAATAACCCAAGCAACGAAGGGGAAATTTTCTTCCAATTCATTAATTTTGGGCTTAAAGATGTCGTGATTAAAAAAGGCGAACGGATTGGCCAAGGCATTTTCTTACCTTACCTCTTAGCTGATGGCGATGATCAGGTTGAAAAGGCTGAGCGTCAAGGTGGCTTTGGCTCAACGGGTCAAAATTAGGTGATTGATGGCTGATGAACACAATGATATCGTGATACGTCAAGCAACTCGAGATTTTAAGTTACGGGTGACAGGTGTCTTGCTTGATGCGACTGGCAATATTGCCGTTAATACAGCGCCACAGCAATATTGCGTGTTTTTACCAGGTGGTAAAGTGAAGTTTGGCGAAACCAGCCAAGCAGCCATTGTCCGCGAATTTATCGAGGAAATGGGCATCAATGTTCGTGCAGAACGCCTGCTAGCAGTGACTGAAAATTTATTTTCTATTGCCGGTAAGCAAGTTACCGAAATTGGCATGACTTGGTTAGTCACGCGGGTTGATCAAACGCAGGGGGATGCAAGAGACGGCTGGGAACAGGCGGTGATATGACGTTCGCCAACTGCGCTTGATGATTTGAAACCTGTTGTTTTACAGCCGGTGTTGCGTGACTTGCCATTACAACCAGTACATTTGATGTATCATCAGAAATAGTTGGAAAGGAGCCGCATATGCAACAGAAAATAGGTGTTTTAGCAGATGTACATGGTAATTTAACCGCCTTAGAGGCGGTTATTGCTGATGCAAAAAATCAAAGGGTCACTGAATTCTGGTCACTAGGAGACATCGCCACCTATGGCCCCAATACGGTTGCGAGTTATCGTCTATTGCATCAAGAAAATACGACAGTGTTTTTACAAGGTAATTGGGAATCGAGTTACCAAGAATACGAGCGCGCAACGGCGGTTGACTTTGACGATGCCGCTGAAGTTGCATTTTTAAATTGGATGGCGCGTGATTATGCGCAATTTACAGTCGCTGAGATAGCACAAATTCAGCAATTACCAATTGCGACAACGATTGAACGTTTTGGCCGCCATTTTCACTTATCACATCACACCCCCACACAAAATTATGGTGATGCACTACTGGCTGATGCGCCACAAGAAAACTTCAATCAGATGTTAACAGGGCGCGATGCGGATATGGCGATTTACGCCCACATTCATGCGCAAATCATGCGCACAGATGCTGTGACGCAAGTGGACAATCATTTTCAAATGCATCGCATTCTAAATACTGGAACTGTCGGTCAGTCTTATCAACTTACCCCCCAAGGGATGGTCGCACAATACTTAGTGCTCACATTAGATGATGTTGTTGGTGTCGTGAGCACGGACTTTAGGCGCGTGAATTTTGATACCCAATTAGAAATATCACGTGCCCAGTCTGTTGACTGGCCGTTTGCAGCGGAATACGTGTGCATGTTACAAACAGGCCATTTCACACGTGATCATGATAGTTTGCGTGGCAATGACAATTTTTTGATGTATCAAACCCAAGCCAAACACTTTTTAACACAACTAAAGGAGAGACATTATCGCAAAAGTTAAAACACAATTTATTTGCTCAAACTGTGGTTTCACGTCAGCGCGCTATCTGGGTCGCTGCTCAAACTGTGGTGAATGGGGCACATTTGTCGAAGAAAAAATCATGCCAGAGACCAATGATCGGAAAAGTCGGGTGAGCTTAGATGGTCGTACGGCCAAAGTTGAAAAAATTAATGAAGTCACATCAGAGGAAACACCGCGTGTTGCCACGAACCTTAAAGAACTTAACCGCGTGTTAGGTGGTGGGGTTGTCCCTGGTTCAATGGTGCTCATTGGTGGGGATCCAGGCATTGGGAAATCAACCCTCTTGCTCCAAGTCTCTGGGCAATTGGCCCATGAAGGTCGTGTGTTATACGTGACTGGGGAAGAATCCGCTACCCAAGTAAAGTTGCGGGCAGATCGCTTGGGTGTGGGGAATGATGAATTTTACCTCTATCCAGAAACAGATATGACGGCGATTAAAAAGCAAATTGAATCGCTGCAACCAGATTTTGTCGTGATTGACTCAGTACAAACGATGCAGGAACCAGACGTGACGTCTGCCATTGGCTCCGTGTCACAAATCCGCGAAGTCACGGCAGATTTATTGCAAATTGCTAAAACCAATAATATTTCTATTTTTATCGTTGGCCACGTGACCAAAGATGGGGCGATTGCTGGACCAAAGATTTTGGAGCATATGGTCGATACGGTGCTCTATTTTGAAGGCGATAGCAACTACAAGTACCGCATTTTACGGGCGGTGAAAAATCGTTTTGGCGCCACCAATGAATTGGGTATTTTCGAAATGCGCGACGGCGGTTTGATTGAGGTCGCCAACCCATCAGAAATCTTTTTGGAAGAACGATTAGCTGGCGCAACTGGTTCGGCCATTGTGGTCGCCTTGGAAGGCTCACGGCCGATCTTGGTTGAATTACAGGCCTTGGTGACGCCTACCGTCTTTGGAAACGCGCAACGAACGGCATCTGGATTAGATCGTAATCGCGTGTCGTTAATTATGGCCGTTTTGGAAAAGCGCGCTAATCTCTTGCTGCAAAATCAAGACGCTTATCTGAAAGCTGCTGGTGGGGTCAAGCTGGATGAACCAGCAATTGATTTGGCAATTGCCGTGGCGTTGGCCAGTTCTTATCATGATAAAGAATCGCGGCCAAGCGACGTCTTTGTTGGTGAAATCGGGCTAACTGGGGAAATCCGGAGCGTCGCTGATATTGAAAGTCGGTTGAAGGAAGCGCGCAAGCTCGGCTTTAAACGGGCGATTGTACCAAAGAACAACTTGAATGGGGTCACGCTCCCTGAAGGAATTCAAGTGATTGGCGTCGCCACGTTAAGGGAAGCGTTGCAATTAGCCTTAGATTAAAGGGGGTAACATGTGGGATCTGATTCCTGGTGATCTATTTATTGTGGTCCATAATGGGTTACATCGTTATGTTTCACGTGGAACAGGTTATCGTGGGCGTTGGTGGTTAGGTGTGCTGATAACTACGGTATTACTCGTTATCCAAGTAGGTATAGGCTGGCTGGTGATCGTAGTGGGTCTCAGCGATGCCCTAATTTTGTGGGGGAAAGTTGCCGTTATGGCGATATTGCTGGTGATTATGGCCGGTCTAGGATGGGTACTATACCACTGGGTACGGTTGCTGAGACGTTTGGTACGGCAACAAGATACACCAATTCACGCTCATCGTCATTAAATAGATAAGGTTTGCAGGTCAGGTTAGCCACCTGACCTTTTGTTTTGCGAATATGTGGCCAATTGGAATTTTGGCGGGGTAATGTTGTACAATAGAGTAGATAAATAACGGGATAAACCGTATAACTGAGGAGGAAATGCGTTAGCCAAACCACTTGTCTAACGCTTTATATCACATGACAGAAGACATTCGTGTTCGCTATGCCCCATCACCAACAGGGCATTTACATATTGGTAACGCGCGTACAGCAATCTTTAACTGGCTTTTTGCGCGCCACTACAATGGCCAATTCATTATTCGGATTGAAGATACTGATTCAGCACGTAACATCGCTGACGGTGAAAAGTCACAGTTAGAAAACTTGGCTTGGCTTGGTTTGGACTGGGATGAATCACCAGAAAAGCCAGGTGCTTATGGCCCATATCGCCAATCTGAACGTAACGCCCAAGGCATTTACCAACCATTTATTGATGAATTGTTGGCTAAAGGTTTGGCTTACAAGTCATATAAGACATCAGAACAATTGGCTGCTGAACGTGAAGCGCAACAAGCCGCTAAGCAAGCACCACATTACGTATATGAATATGAAGGTTTGACGGATGAAGAACGCGAAGCTAAGTATGCGGAATTTGAAGCACAAGGGTTAAAGCCAGTCATTCGCTTCCGTGTCCCAGAAGAAAAAGTTTATGCTTGGGATGACATCGTGAAGGGGCATATCGAAATCGGTGCCAAGGAAATTGGTGGCGACTGGGTCATTCAAAAGGCCGATGGGATGCCAACATACAACTTTGCGGTGGTTGTCGATGATCATTTGATGAAGATTTCTCACGTGTTACGTGGGGATGATCACGTCTCAAACACACCAAAGCAAATGATGATCTTTGAAGCATTGGGTTGGGATGTGCCAAAGTTTGGTCACATGGCGTTGATTATCAACGGCGAAACCGGCAAGAAGTTATCAAAGCGTGACGAAAACGTGTTGCAATTCGTGGAACAATACAAGGATTTGGGCTATCAACCACAAGCGATGGTGAACTTTATTGGCTTGCTTGGTTGGTCACCAAAGGGTGAAGACGAAATCTTCTCACTTGAAGAATTTACGCAAATGTTCGACGAGAACCGTTTGTCAAAGGCCAACGCGAAGTTTGACCAAAAGAAGTTAGAATGGATTAACAACCAATGGATGCGTCGTGATTTGGATCAAGTGATGCCACAATTGATTCAAGAATTGGTCAATGCGGACTTAATTAGCGCAGAAGATGCAGAAACGAAGCGCGATTGGTTAACACAAGTCATTAAGGTTGCTGGTGTGGAAGGTATTTCTTATACACGCGAAATTGTTGACTTAGTGCGTCGCCCATTCTTTGAATTAAGTGACATTACGGATGAAATGGTCGATTATCTCACATCTGATGAAGGCCGTCAGGTCTTTGCGGCATGGGAATCAGCCTACACGGCCTTGCCAGAAACGGCTACCGCAGAAGATTACATGGCAGCTATTCGTGAGATTCAAAACACGCTTGAAATCAAAGGGCGTAACCTATGGAATCCAATTCGTATCGCCACAACACATGAAGTGCAAGGGCCAAACTTGCCAGAAATGTTAGTCGTATTGGAGAAAGACAAGGTCTTAGCAATAATGTCTGATGTTAAAGCTAAATATTTAGCCTAATTTAGGTGAGTCATAAAGGTGCTTCGGGTTAACTGAGGCGCCTTTTGTGATGCACTTTGTGACAGCAAATCCGAGGACATTTGACAGGATTTGGCATACAATGGGGTAACAGCTCATAAAGAAAGTGTGAATACCATGTATGCAGTAGAAATGTTAAATTATGGGGAACCGACGGTCTTGGTCGATAACCTAGAGGCAGCAATGCCGATGATTAAACCCAAACAGGTATTGGTGAAACAACGGGCGACGGCAATTGACCCTTATGATGTGAAGTTTCGGCAAGGGTTGATGGGGACAGATAAGGCAACGCCGCTCATTCCAGGGTCATCAGTGGCAGGTGTTGTCGTGGCAGTTGGCGCTGAAGTGACGGCATTTGCAGTTGGTAACCGCGTGGCGGCATCGCCGCATTTGAAAAGTTATGCCGAATTTGTGCCAGTTGGGCAATCCCTACTCGCTAAAATTCCTGACGCAGTGAGTGATGTACAAGCGGCTGCGGTGGTACTGGGCGGGCAAACCGGTTATCAAATGATGGCCAAAGACTTAGCGGTTCAGCCAAGTGATACGGTACTCATTCAAGGGGGTGCTGGCTCGGTTGGTTTTACAGCCATTCAGGTTGCTAAATGGCTTGGGGTACAAACGCTTTATACGACAGTCCGTGGTCAGGCAGCAGCGGCTGTTGTACAGGCCGTTGATCCGACACTGCAGGTGATTGATGGCCAAACGACGTCGCTTCAAGCAGCTATCCCGGCAGGTGTGGATGTGATTTTAGATACGGTTGGCGGTGATACCTTGCAGACATCACTGGCCGTTTTGAAGCCGACTGGGCGATTGGTATCGTTGGTTGATACTATGGCTGATCCGCGCGTGACGATGGGCTATTTGCAATCTAACGGTACACAGCTCGCTGAATTATTGGCGTTAGTAGCCCAAGGTCAGGTGGTCGTGAACATTTCGGAAACACGCCCATTTAATGCAGAGAACGTCCGCGATTTTCAAACGCGCCAACACGTACTGGGTAAACTCGTGCTCACATTTGACTAAAAAGTATCACTTCGGTGATACTTTTATTTTGTAAGTAATCGTGATTTTTTTCACGTAATAAAAAATTAATGCCAATTTGTCATAATAAAAGTTTACAAATGCGCGAAAAACAGGTACAATTTATTTGTAAAATAATTCACATGTAAAAGGAGTATGCTTAACATGAAAGCAGCAGTTGTACGTGAAAATCCAGATGGATATGTTGATTTGATTGAAGATTGGGAACCAAAGCCATTAGCCTTTGGGGAAGCATTAGTGGATATTGAATATGTTGGACTTTGCCACACTGATTTGCATGTGGCGAATGCTGATTTTGGTAATCCAAATGAACTGGGACAACGTAATGGTAAGTTCCGTCGTGTTATCGGTCACGAAGGTGTTGGTCGTGTTTCAAAGTTGGCTGAAGGTGCCAGTGATTACCTCAAGATTGGTGATCGTGTTTCAATCGCTTGGTTCTTTGACGCCTGCGGTGTGTGTGACTACTGTGTGACAGGTAACGAAACATTCTGCCGTAAGGTACGCAACTCAGGTTACACAATTGATGGTGCGATGTCACAACAAGCTGTTGTGAACGCTAAGTACGCCGTTAAGGTGCCAGAAGGTTTGGATCCAGTACAAGCCACATCAATTACATGTGCCGGTGTGACAATGTATAAGTCATTGAAGGTCGGTGAAACAAAGCCAGGACAATGGGTATCGGTTCATGGTGCTGGTGGTTTGGGTAACTTGGCTGTTCAATATGCGCACAATGTCTTTGGGGCACATGTTGCCGTTATTGATGGTAACGAAGACAAGTTGGCTGCCGCACAAGAAAACGGTGCTGAAGTATTAATCAACCGTAAGAAGGTTGATGATGTCGCAGCCGAAGTACAAAAGGCAACTGGTGGTGTGCACAATGCGCAAGTCACAGCCGTTAATGCTGCTGCCTTTGACCAAGCCGTTGATTCACTACGCCCAATGGGTAAGTTGGTTGCGGTTGCTTTGCCACAAGGTGACATGGCTTTGAACATTGCCAAGACTGTCTTGGATGGTATTGAAGTGCGTGGCTCATTGGTTGGTACACGTGCCGACTTGAAGGAAGCCTTCCAATTCGGTGCTGAAGGTAAGGTTAAGCCAATCGTTGAAAAGGTTGCCTTTGCCGACATGAACGAAGTGATTGATGAAATGAAGGCTGGTAAGATTACTGGTCGTAAAGTGTTTGACTTCACAGTATTATAAGCAAAAAATCGTCCACTCTTGGGCGATTTTTTTGTTCGTGTCAAGCGGCGCTTGGCTGTCTTGGACATAGCAGTTTTTGTATGCCTGTGTTAGAATTGGGTAACAAATGTATTGGAGGAAACGACCTTTTTTCTGATGAAAGAGAGGTCAGTAATAAAGCATGCCATACTTTACACAACAACTTTTTAGCGGCCAGCGTGATCGTATTTTACGTGTTGTTGATACCGCCAGTGCGGATCAAGCAACGGCTGGCTTTATCCACATCTTCGATGAGCGCCGCGTTTATGATTTTGACTATGCAACAGAGATAACGGAAGGGCGTATCACGCAAGCAGAGTTTGACGTTGAAGGCGAAGCAAATAATACTTTTAGTGTTAATTTTATGCCAATCGTGAACGATGATGACGAAATTCCAGGCGAATTATTTGAAGAGTGGGCTGCCTTAATTGGTCGTGAATACGCATTGATGCCACATGTGCATATCAATATGTATCAACAAGCCTTGAAGCCGGAAATTGAACAAGTTGATGAGCCAACATTTGAAGCGCGTCTGTTAGAATTAATCACCCGTATTTTGGGTTCATCAATTGTCGGCTTTACTGAGAAGTCGCTCACGTTATTCCCAAGTTATTTAGTGCAAGAACAGCAAGCGGAACAAGCCCCACAAGGGCCAACAACCCAAATTATCTTGCCAGACTAAACTAAGAAATAAATTGACATAAAATAAGAATTATCTTAAAATAACAATATGTTAATAAAGTGATGACGAGTCAACCATTTGGCTACTAACCGTCAAACAGGACGCTGGCCTGCACACCGGACTGTTTGTCGTGCCCTGCTAATCAAAGTGATTAACAGGGTCTTTTTATTGGCAATATACTTGGAAGGAATAGTCTACAGGCGGATATCATCGCGTAGGCAAACGTGTTATATGACAAATAATCATCTCGTTTTACAAACGGATTTTGGCTTACAGGACGGGGCGGTAAGTTCAATGCGTGGTGTGGCTTACGGGGTAGCTAGTGATATAATCATTAGTGACCTGACCCATGGCATCACACCGTTTAATATTTTTGAAGGGTCATTTCGATTGTTTCAAACATTTAGTTATTGGCCAGCCGGTACGGTATTTGTCTCCGTTGTGGATCCTGGTGTGGGGTCTAAACGGCTCTCAATTATTGCCGAAACAACGGGTGGGCATTACATTGTGACGCCGGATAACGGGACGTTGTCGCATCTTTTGGCGCATGGGCTGATTGCGAGTGCTCGTGTTATTGATGAAACAACACAACGGCTACCGGGATCAGAAAAGTCTTCGACATTTCATGGTCGTGATATTTATGCTTACAACGGGGCGCAGTTAGCCAGTGGGCAAATTCAGTACACCGATTACCAACAAGTATTGCCAGTTGACCAATTGGTGAAGTTGCCAATGCAACCAGGGCGCTATCAAACGACAGCAGCTGGGGTTGCGCAGTTAGTTGGGAATATTGATATTACTGATGTTAATTTTGGCTCATTGTGGTCAAATATTCCCGTAAAAGAATTTGAAAAATTCAATTTAGCATATGGGGATGTCTTGCGTGTCCAAATTCAACATCAAGGGCATACCATGTTTGATGACGTCTTACCTTATGTGCATACGTTTACGGACGTGGCGCCAGGGGAACCGTTAATTTATATTGACTCCGTCTACACCGTGGCGTTTGGTGTGCATACGGGTAGTTTTGAACAAACTTATCATGTGGGTGCTGGACCTGAATGGGCGGTTACCCTAACAAAAGTGTCGGCGTGATCTAAAAAGCGAGGGAATAATATGCAAAAGAAGCAACAAAAAGCTGGCTTTTCAGTGCGGTCAGTCGTTGCCACAGGAATTGGGGCGGCTGTATTCTTTGTGTTAATGAAATTTATTGCCATTCCAACTGGCGTACCGAATACCACTATTAACGTGGCGGAAGGTTGGTTGGCCTTAATAGCGAGTTTATTTGGGCCGCTCGTCGGTCTGCTGGTCGGCATCATTGGGCACACCTTAAATGATGCGGTCACTTATGGCGCACCGTGGTGGTCTTGGGTGATCGCTGATGGTGTTTTTGGTTTCCTGTTAGGATTGAGTAAAAAATCGCTTGCCTTGGAATATGGCACATTAACGACTAAAAAAATTATTCAATTTAACATTTGGCAAGCGGTGGCCAATGTCATTGCTTGGGTGATTATCGCCCCACTTGGTGACATTTTAATCTACAAAGAAGCCGCTCAAAAAGTTTTCTTGCAAGGTGTTGTGGCGGCAGCTGTGAACACGATTTCTGTGGCGGTTATCGGCACACTTTTGTTAATCGCTTACGTCAAGTCTCGACCAAAAAAGAGCAGTTTGCGTAGCGAGTAAATCAGCAAGCGTTGCTTGCGTACATATCTTATCAATAAGGGGCATTATGGCAACACCACTCATTGAATTTAAAAACGTGACATTTAAATATCATGCGCAAGCAGAACCGACCTTGCATGACGTGAGTTTCCAAATTTTCCCTGGCGAAAAAGTTTTGATTGCGGGCGCCTCTGGTTCCGGTAAAACCACGTTACTGCGTTTGCTTAATGGTCTGATTCCGCATGCTTATGCGGGCGATATTTCTGGGGAAATGATACTTAACGGTCGCGACATTTCAGCGCAAAGTTTATTTGAGTTATCATTGCAAGCGGGAACGGTTTTACAAGATACTGACGCGCAATTTGTTGGCTTGACGGTTGCTGAAGACATTGCGTTTGCTTTGGAAAATGATCAACAACCGGTTGCGCGCATTAAAGCAGAGGTGGCCAAATGGGCAAAGCGCTTTGGTTTAAGTAATCGGCTAGAGTTGGCACCACAAATGCTGTCAGGTGGTCAAAAACAACGCACAGCCATGGCGGGTGTGTTGGTTGATGATGGTAAATTACTCTTATTTGATGAACCATTAGCCAGCTTAGATCCAGCAGCGGGCTGGGATGCGATGACCATGATTGATCAATTGCAAGCAGATCGTGATTTGACGGTGGTGATTATCGAGCACCGGATTGAAGAAGTATTACGTGCCAATGTGGATCGGATTATTGTGATGTCTGAAGGCCGTATCGTGGCTAATGACACGCCAACTGCCATTATTCAAGCTGGTATTTTGCCACAGTATGGCTTAGATGAGCCGCTGTATGTGCAACTGTTGCGGCGGGCACAAGTCGATGTCGCCCATTTGCCACATGTCGCGGATGTTCAAAAAGTTGAAGTTGCAGACCACCAATCAGCGATTGCCAAATTGCGCGTACCGGTGCAAACAACCGTTGTCCAGCAACCGCAACTGACACTTTCAAATGTTGACTTTAGCTATGACCCGCGCCAGCCACTCTTTCAAAATCTTAATCTCACCATCAACCGTGGGGAAATTGTCGGCATTGTTGGGAAAAATGGTTCTGGTAAAACCACCTTATCGCATCTCTTGACCGGCTTTTTAATGCCTGATGCGGGGGATATTCGCCTCGCAGGGCAGTCGGTTTTAGGCCAATCAATTAAGACACGGGCCGAGCAGATAGGTTATGTGTTACAAAATCCCAATCATATGATTACAAAGAGTACGGTTTTTGATGAAGTGGCAAGTGGTTTGGTGTTACGACAGGTAGATCCGGCTGAGATTGAGCAAAAGGTGCGGTCAGTTTTGCGCCTGCTTGATCTTGACGGGATGCGTAATTGGCCAATTGGCGCTTTGAGTTTTGGACAAAAAAAGCGTGTGACCATTGCGGCAGTTTTGGTACTTTCGCCACAAATCCTCATTTTGGATGAACCGACAGCAGGTCAAGATGCCACGCATACACAAGAGTTGTTGACGTTTTTGACGGCCATCAATCGTCAAGAACACGTCACTATTATCATGATTACACACGACATGCATTTGCTGGCTAATTTTGTGCAGCGCGCGTTAGTGGTGGTTGATGGCCAGCTATTAGCAGATACCACGCCGGCTGAATTATTAGCGGATGAAGCGTTGGTACAAGCGGCGAGTTTACGGACGACAAGTATTTATCAGTTAGCTAATCGCTTACAAATTGCCCATCCTGAGGAATTGAACGCGGCCGTATTACAGCACACAGCATCTGTTTTGGGTGAAGACAAAAAATCCTTATCAAAACAAGCACATGAGAGCAACGATGAATAACTTATTTGGGTACAAACAACGAGATACATGGTTAAACCAAACAACAGGCACTGCCAAGTTGATTGGTTTTTTAGCTTTGACAACGATTGGGATGATTTCGTATGATCCACGGTTTTTATTTGGACTGGGAATTTTGGCCATCTTGTTACTGCGAAGTGCCAAAATTAAATATCGTGAATACGCCTTTATGCTGAAGTTAGTCTTGTTTTTTGCCATCATTAACTTGGTGATGGTCGCGGTTTTGGCCCCTCAGTACGGCGTGCAACTTTATGGGACGCGCCATGTGCTTTTGGGTCGCGGGTATTGGGCGTTGACACAGGAGCAAGTCTTCTATGAGTTAAATCTCTTGTTGAAATACTTGTTCTCGTTGCCGTTAGCCATTATCTTGTTATTTACGACGAATCCGAGCGAATTTGCCGCGAGTTTGAACAAGATTGGCGTACCTTATAAAATTGCGTATGCATTTGCGATTACATTGCGCTATATTCCAGATGTTCAAAGTGATTACCGGACCATTAGTTTGGCTCAGCAGGCACGGGGTTATGAGATTTCTAAGCAGGCCTCGCTATGGGCACGTGCCAAAGGGGCCGTGCAAATTATTTTACCGCTCGTTTTTACCAGTCTAAATCGCATCGATACGATTAGTCAGGCCATGGAATTGCGCCGGTTTGGTCGTGAAAAAGGCCGCACGTGGTATCAAGAACAGCCATTCCGAATGCGTGATGTCGGGGTTGTGATGGGTGCCATTGTTGTCGTTGTTATCGGCGTGATGCTACTGTTTATGGATCATGGTCGGGTATATAATCCCTTCCGTCCTGTCGGGTAATTGGTTTTAGACAGGACACTGTTGACAACACGAACACGTGTTCTTATAATGAAGTAAGTAATGCTAGGTAGTGGAGGAAAATGTTATGCAACAGCAAACCTTTCGTCGCGCGTTAGAAGCCGCTATTTCAGCACAAAGCGTGGCAACGGTTGTCGATAAAGCTTATGCGTTTCAAGTCGAAAAAAATAATCAACGTCTTGCAAGAGCGCGCTATGGTACAGTAAAATTGGCGCGCGAAGCGGATGCGATGTGGGATGGGATTGTGGCGAATATCCATGCGGGGATGTCTGGTCGATCAGACGACCAGATTTTAGCACAGTTAAAAGATCCCGATTTTATTGATACGTTGGAAGAAGCGTTAGCGGAAATTGACTTTGTACCGGAAGATTAAGTGATTTGCGGATAAACAACGTATTATTGATTAACCAAGTGGCTAATTCTGCGAAACACTTGAAATGTATAGCTGTTCTGTAGTACAATTAATAATTGTGAACGCACAAAAGTGCGTACACTCCTTGCAGCCAAGGCTGCCAGAGACCAAAAGGAGGAAATAAAACATGGCTACATCATACGAATTGACTTACATCGTTCGCCCTGATATCGAAATGGATGCAAAGAAAGCGCTCGTAGAACGCTTTGATGGTATCTTGACTGATAATGGTGCAACAATCTCAAAGTCAGCTGATTGGGCAACACGTCGTTTTGCTTATGAAATTGCTGGTTACCGCGAAGGCGTATACCACGTAATCGATTTCACTGCAGAAGACGACGCAGCAATCAACGAATTTGATCGTTTGGCAAAGATCTCACAAGACATCTTGCGTCACATGATCGTTAAGCGCGACGCAGAATAATTCTGGTATTCCACTGGTGAAGGAGCTTTTGATATGATTAATCGAGTAGTATTGATTGGGCGATTGACCCGTGATGTGGAATTACGTTATACCCAATCGGGTACAGCAGTCGGCACGTTTAGTTTGGCGGTTAACCGTCAATTCACCAACCAAGCTGGTGAACGTGAAGCTGACTTTATTAACGCCGTTATTTGGCGTAAAGCAGCTGAAAATTTTGCAAACTTTACTGGAAAAGGTGCACTAGTTGCCGTTGAAGGGCGTTTGCAAACACGGAATTATGAAAACAACCAAGGACAACGTGTTTACGTGACCGAAGTTGTCGTTGATAATTTCTCATTACTTGAATCACGTGCTGAAAGTGATAAGCGACGCGCCCAAAACGGGTCGTCAGAACCATCTCACCAAGGTGGTGCGTCATTCGGTGCGCCAAGTGATAATGCATTTGGTGGCGTTGATCCGTTTGCTACGGCTAGCCAAGCTAACCCACAAGCGGCAACACCAACAAATGATGCCCCTAACCCATTTGCGGCGAGTGGCAAAACAGAAATTGATATATCAGATGATGATTTACCATTTTAAAATATAACTTACAACACTACGAAAGGAGCTTTAATCATGTCAGAACAAAACTCACGTCCACAAAATTCAGAACGTCCACAACGTTCACGTCGCCCACAAGGCGGCCCACGTCGTCGTCGTAAGGTTGACTACATTGCAGCTAACCACATCGAATTCATCGACTACAAGAACACAGAATTGTTGGAACGCTTTATCTCAGAACGTGGTAAGATCTTGCCACGTCGTGTGACTGGTACTTCAGCCAAGAACCAACGTAAAGTGACAACTGCAATCAAGCGTGCACGTATCATGGCTTTGTTGCCATTCGTGACAGAAGACTAATCTTTGACGCGCGATTGAGAGACTCAGATTTTTATCTGAGTCTCTTTTTGTTTATTTTGGTAAATCGCAACTGTGGTAAAATAGTACAAGAAACATTTTGCCCTGGTAACAGTGGTTTAGGCAAAATGCTAGAGGAAGATGTAGGGGTTGCTTGTGAAAAAACTATTTGATTTTAAAACGTTACCGATATTTTTTCAAAGTACAAAATTAGGCACCGTCGCGTTATTGTTGTTATCCGTCAGTGTCATGAGTGTATTTTTTGCCTTGTTGGTCAATTGGATTTTTGGACTGATCTGGATTGTGGTTGTGTTAATCGGGTTGGTTTATTCCGCGCAATCATTAAAAGAAGTGAACGAAAATGCCCAAGAATATTTGACGGGGTTAGGGTATCGGATATCTCGTAGTGAACAAGAAGCCCTGATTCGTATGCCGATTGGTATTATTCTCTTAAACGCATCGGAAAAAATTGACTGGATCAATCCTTACATGCAAACTTATCTTGATAAGCGTGATGTATTAGGCTTGACGTTGACACAATTGGATCCGCAGCTTGCCACTGATATTAAAAACTATTCTGATGCACGGGAAACGAACACGATTACGTGGCAGGGTAAGCAGTTTTCACTCTATGTCCAGCAGAATTTGCGTGTCATCTACATGATGGATATTAGTGAATATGCGGCTATCGCCAAAGAGTATGAGGATCATCAATTATTTAGTGGGCTCATCTCAGTCGATAACTATGAAGAAGTAACCGAAGGTATGACTGAATCGGAAACCTCAACGTTGCGCACATATGTGACAGGTGCCTTATCGGAATGGGCGGCAGCTCACCGGATTTACTTGCGTCGTCTCAGTACGGTACATTATGTGATGTTTGGGTATCAGGCAGCCTTGCGCGCTGCCGAAGACGATAAGTTTTCGGTGCTAAAAGCGATTCGTGAAGCAACCGCGCAACAAAACTTACCCGTGACGTTGTCTATGGGTATTGCCTATGGCGAACAAGACATTATTGAGTTGGCCAAAATGGCACAAACCAATCTGGATTTGGCTTTGGGGCGTGGTGGTGATCAAGTTGTGGTGAAATCTAAGCAAGCTGCGGCGAGATTTTACGGTGGCGCAACCAATCCAATGGAAAAGCGGACACGTGTGCGTGCACGGATGATTTCACAGACGGTTGCTGAATTGATGGAACAGGCTGATAATATTATGATTGTTGGCCACGTTACGCCAGATTTGGACGCTATTGGTGCTGGATTAGGTATTTGGCGAATGGCACAAACAAAAAATAAACCGGCTTTTTTGATTGTTGATGAAAAATCGGTGTATAGTGACATCACGTTGCTACTGGCAGAAATTCGCAAAAATCCACCAGAAATCATGGCCCCAGGGTCAAATATCAATGACTCCATTGTTGATGAGGCACGTGCCATGAAGTTAGTCCGTGATAATACGCTCTTGATTTTAGTGGATCATGCGCAAGGTGCAATTACTAGTGCGCCAAATCTATTGGAGCGGTTGGGTAATCGTGTGGTAGTCATTGATCATCATCGTTTAGCTGAACAAGGATTAGCTGAAAAACCATTACTCACTTATGTTGAACCGTATGCATCATCAACTTCTGAACTTGTCGTTGAGCTGTTGCAGTACCAAGATCAAAGTCATGCGCCAATTACCAAGTTAGAAGCAACAGCAATGCTTGGTGGGATTCAAATTGATACCAAAAACTTCACGTTACGAACTGGTTCACGAACTTTTGATGCCGCCAGTTATTTGCGCGCTAACGGTGCGGATAGTAACTTAATTCAATTCTTTATGAAAGAGAAGTTCTCGGATTTCAAGGCGCGCACGCATTTGATTAACCTAGCGGTTGTGGCCGACGGTTATGCCATTGTTTGTGGTGAGGTGGATAGCGTTTATTCTGGGTTGATTACGGCACAAGCAGCCGATGAATTGTTGCAAATTAGTGGCGTTGAGGCCTCGTTTGTCATTACCAAACGGGCAGACGGTCGCGTCGGCATTTCGGCACGATCAACGGGAAAACGTAACGTGCAGCGCGTCATGGAGGCGATGGGCGGTGGCGGTCATCTATCAAATGCTGCTACCCAATTGGCGGACACGACAACAGACGAAGTGAATGATCAGTTACTTAAAATTTTGGCAGAGGACGTTGAAGAGTAGCCTGGTCTGCATCGGTGTGTCGTTTATGAAAGAAACTATTTTTTGAAGGAGTAACACATGAAAGTTGTATTTTTAGAAGATGTTAAGGGTCGTGGAAAAAAAGGGGAAGTTAAGGAAGTGCCAGATGGGTACGCGAATAACTTCCTAATTAAGAATAAAAAAGCAGAACCAGCCACAGGTAAAAATGTGGGTGCTGTTAAGGGTCGTCAGAAGGCAGCAGAAAAAGCAGCTGCTGAACAATTAGCCGAAGCACAAGCACTGAAGGCAAAGATTGAAGCAGATGACTTTGTTGTGACAATCAAAGGCAAGTCTGGCGCGGATGGCCGTCTCTTTGGTGCGGTGTCATCTAAGCAAATTGCGACGGCTTTGGCTGAGCAAAAGCAACTAAAAATTGATAAGCGCAAGCTTGAATTGAACCATCCTATCCACTCATTAGGTTACACGACGGTACCACTCAAGCTACACCGTGATGTGACAGCAGACTTACGTGTTCATGTCAGCGAGGGTTAAACATGGATAACCCAGAAGCATACGAGTATAGACAAGTCCCACAAGATGTCGATGCTGAACGGGCGGTGCTGGGCGCAATCTTCTTTGATGTGAAATCCGATAACGCGATGGTAGCGGCGAGCGCCATTTTGGAAGCGGATGATTTTTATCGACAAGCACATCAAACCATTTTTAAAGCGATGCAACAGCTGGTTGATGAACAACGTCCGATTGATATGCTCACGCTTCAGGATAAACTCAATAGTTTACAGCAATTAGATAATGTCGGCGGTATGGCTTACTTAGCTGAAATCTCGGAATCTTCTGCATCATCAGCCAATTTAAAGCATTATGCCAATATTGTGCGTGAAAAGGCTATTTTGCGTCGGATGATTGAGACGTTGACGCGCAGTATGTCGTTAGCTTATGACGCTGCGGCACCGAGTGAGGAAATCTTAGATACATTGAGCCGTAGTCTGGATAATTTGGCTGAGAATCGTGGTGATGAAGATTTCCAAAAGATTAAAGACGTGTTGCAAGCCTTCCAAGCTAATTTGGATCAAGCTGTCGCCAATGATAATGATGTGGTTGGACTGGCAACAGGGTATCCCGAATTAGATAAATTGACCCACGGTTTTCGTGAAGATCAGATGATTGTGTTGGGGGCGCGGCCAGCGGTCGGGAAAACAGCCTTTGTGTTAAATATTGCTAAAAATGTGGCCAAAGCCGAGCAAGTACCGGTGGTTGTGTTCAGTCTTGAAATGGGCGCCGTGGATTTGGTGACCCGACTGGTGGCGGCCGAAGGGGCAATTGATTCAAGTCATTTGACAACGGGTCAGATGACCCAAGAAGATTGGCAGTCATTGACATTAGCCATGCAATCATTGGCGAATATGCAAATCTACATGGACGACACGGCTGGGATTAAAATTAATCAAATTAGCGCCAAGTTACGTAAACTTGAAAAAGATTTGGTGAATGAATTACCACCAGATCAACGCGCAAGTAATCCTCATCCAATTGGCATGGTAATCATTGATTATTTGGGGTTGATTGAATCCAATAATACAGAAAGTCGCCAGCAGGCGGTTTCAGAAGTTTCACGTGCAATTAAGAAGTTAGCCAAAGAATTACATACGCCTATTTTGGCGTTGGCACAATTGAGTCGTGGTGTCGAGCAACGCACGGATAAGCGACCAGTGCTATCTGATTTGCGTGAATCAGGCTCGATTGAACAAGATGCGGATATTGTCGCCTTTTTGTATCGTGATGACTATTATCGCAACGATGGCGGCGATGACGATGGTGATTCAGATCCGCGTGACGAAGAAGAAGCAGTGCCAATTGAAATTATTTTGGAAAAAAATCGTGCCGGTGCGCGTGGCACGGCGACCTTGATGTTTAATAAACCGACCTTTAAATTTAGCCCAATGGCGCCATTGTATCGCGATGATATGAATGCTGGACCAAATAGCAACGTTGGGTGGTAAAAAAAGACAGTCATGCGACTGTCTTTTTTTAAATTAATTTTCTAGCAGATCGACAAAAGGCGCATGGATTAAGTTGGCCAAATCAGTCGGGTTGATTTGGTCGCTGCGTCCTAATTCACCAGCACTCACCAAGAAGTAAGGCGCGGTCTGAGCAGTCAAATCGATAAAAATTGGGAAATGCTTCGTATGCCAAATCCCAACTGGATTGTTAGCACCGTGGACATAACCCGTGGTTTGCTGCAGTGTCTTTAAGGGCAACATGGTGACTTTTTTATTGCCAGATGCTGCCGCGAGTTTTTTCATTGATAGATGTTGGGTGATAGGGATCACTGCAATGACGGGGCCGGTTTTATCACCAGTGGCCGCTAAAGTTTTATAGATATCATCATGCTTGACGCCAAATTCTGCAAGAATTTGATCACGCTCAGCCGCTGTTTTATCTAAGATATTCAGCGTGAGGGGTGTGTAAGCCAGGCCATGCTTGTCCATGACCTGTTCGGGAAGTGTTTTTTTGATTTTTTTCTTTGCCATGATATGTCCATTCTAACACAAATTGGCGTACCCAAAAAGGATTGCGGTCCAACCAATTTATGCTATACTAGTTAGCATGATGTCAGAAGCAATTTATGTCACCGTGCAGGCGGACTTAAAACAAAAAATTTATAATGGTGATTTTCCGGACTTGAAATTACCTGATGAACGGACGTTGGCGGCGCAATATGAGGTGTCACGGTCGTCCATCAAACGCGCGTTAAACGTGTTGGTGCAACAAGGTGTGATTTTTAAAAAGCGTGGGAGTGGGACGTTCGTCAACCCGTTGTATTTAAAAAACCATGACTTGTTCCAACATGAAGGGTCTAATCTTGGGGTCTCGGACTCATTTCGGGTAGACGGTAAAGCGCCAAGTATTGAGTTACTCGATTTCCAAGTGGTCCCCGCAACACCTGTCCAACAGCAAGCCTTGTTTTTAAACGATGGCGACTTTGTATATGAGATTAAGCGGTTGCGGCGTTTGGAAGGGGTACCTTTTATGATTGAACGCGGTTATGTCCCAATCAACGTTTTGCCTGGTTTGAACAAAGAAATTGTGTCCGGCTCAGTCTATGAGTATGTGGAAAATACCAAAAATCGAGCCGTTACCAAGTCCTTTATGACGATTATGGCTGAACCCTCAAACGCTGAGGATCAACAGTTATTGGAATTGTCAGACAAAGAGCCAGTTGGCATTATGGAAGGTATCTTCTTTATGGATGATGGCACGCCGTTAGAATTTTCAAACATGCGGTTGCATTATAAATATTTACGGTACAATGCGTTTGTCAGCATTGATTCGGAATAGCAACAGGTCAATGGCCTGTTGCTTTTTTATTAGCGCTCAAAATAATTGGACCGCACCAATGTTGTTGTTGCGCCAACCAAATTTGAAAAAATAATCAACCAATCAGATGCGTTATCTTGAATAAATTAGGCAAATCAGTTATACTGAAAGAGTAAATAACGGAGAAAGATTCGTGGTTTACGATTCTCTCAAAATAATAAGGAGTACTTAATCTCATGGTAGATTTCGATTCAAAAGAGTACTTGGAACTCGTTGATAAGTGGTGGCGTGCAACCAACTATTTGTCAGCAGGGATGATCTTCTTGAAGAGCAACCCATTGTTCTCAGTTACTAACACACCAATCCAAGCCGAAGACGTTAAAGTTAAGCCTATCGGTCACTGGGGAACAATTTCAGGTCAAACTTTCTTGTATGCACACGCAAACCGTTTGATCAACAAGTATGACGTGAACATGTTCTATATCGGTGGTCCTGGACACGGTGGCCAAGTTATGGTTACTAACGCGTACTTGGATGGCGAATATACTGAAGATTACCCAGAAATCACACAAGATTTGGCTGGTATGAGCCGCTTGTTCAAGCGTTTCTCATTCCCTGGCGGAATCGGATCACACATGACAGCGCAAACACCGGGTTCATTGCATGAAGGTGGTGAATTGGGTTACTCATTGTCACACGCATTCGGTGCCGTTTTGGATAACCCAGACCAAATCGCTTTCGCCGTTGTTGGTGATGGTGAAGCTGAAACAGGTCCATCAATGACTTCATGGTTGTCATCAAAGTTCTTGAACGCTAAGAACGATGGTGCCGTGTTGCCAATTTTGGATTTGAACGGCTTCAAGATTTCAAACCCAACAATCTTCTCACGTATGAGCCATGAAGAAATCACAAAGTTCTTTGAAGGTGTTGGTTACTCACCACGCTTCATCGAAAACGATGATATTCATGACTACGCTAAGTATCACGAAATCGCTGCTAAGGTCTTTGACCAAGCGATCGAAGACATCTTGGCTATCCAAAAGGATGCGCGTGAAAACGGTAAGTATGAAGATGGTACAATCCCTGCATGGCCTGTAATTATTGCACGTTTGCCAAAGGGTTGGGGTGGTCCACGTTACGACAAGAACGGTGACCCTATCGAAGATTCATTCCGTGCGCACCAAGTGCCATTGCCTTTGGATCAAAACAACCTTGACACATTGCCAGAATTCGAAGAATGGATGAACTCATACAAGCCTGAAGAATTGTTCAACGCTGATGGTTCATTGAAGGACGAAGTGAAGGCACTTGCACCTAAGGGTGACAAGCGTATGTCTGCTAACCCAATCACTAATGGTGGTCGCCGTCGCGGTGAAGCACCTAAGACATTGGACTTGCCAGACTGGCGTCAATTCACAAACGACATTACTAACGAAAACCGTGGACATGAATTGCCAAAAGTAACGCAAAACATGGACATGACAACACTTTCAGCATACTTGGAAGAAGTTACTAAGTTGAACCCAACATCATTCCGTATCTTCGGACCTGATGAAACAATGTCAAACCGTTTGTGGGATCTCTTCAACACAACAACACGTCAATGGATGGAACCTACAAAGTTCCCTAACGATCAATACGTAGGACCTGAAGGTCGTATCATTGATTCACAATTGTCAGAACACCAAGCTGAAGGTTGGTTGGAAGCTTACACATTGACTGGTCGTGTTGGAATCTTCGCATCATACGAATCATTCCTACGTGTCGTGGACTCAATGGTTACACAACACTTCAAGTGGTTGCGTCACGCTTCAGAACAACCATGGCGTAATGATTACCCATCATTGAACTTGATTGCAACATCAACTGCCTTCCAACAAGATCACAACGGTTACACACACCAAGATCCAGGTATGTTGACACACTTGGCTGAAAAGAAGTCTAACTTCATCCGTGAATACTTGCCAGCCGATGGTAACTCATTGTTGGCTGTTCAAGCACGTGCCTTCTCAGAACGTCAAAAGGTTAACTTGATTGTTGCCTCAAAGCAACCACGTCAACAATGGTTTACTGCTGACGAAGCTGAAGAATTGGCTACAGAAGGTTTGAAGATCATCGATTGGGCATCTACTGCACCATCTGGTGATGTGGATATTACATTCGCATCAGCTGGTACAGAACCAACAATCGAAACTTTGGCTGCTTTGTGGTTGGTTAACCAAGCCTTCCCAGAAGTTAAGTTCCGCTATGTCAACGTTGTTGAATTGCTTCGTTTGCAAAAGAAGTCAGAAGCTTACTTGAACAGCGAACGTGAATTGTCTGACGACGACTTCAACAAGTTCTTCCAAGCTGATACACCAGTTATCTTCGGATTCCACGGCTTCGAAGACTTGGTTGAATCATTCTTCTTCGAACGCAAGTTCCGTGGTGATGTATACGTTCACGGTTACCGTGAAGATGGTGACATCACAACAACATACGACATGCGTGTTTACTCAAAGTTGGATCGTTTCCACCAAGCTAAGGAAGCTGCCGAAATCTTGTCAGCTAACGGTAAGATTGATCAAGCTGCTGCTGATACATTCATTACTAAGATGGACGATATCTTGGCAAAGCACTACGAAGTAACACGTAACGAAGGTCACGATATTGAAGAATTCACTGACTGGAACTGGGCACCTTTGAAGTAATCAGCTATTTGGCTTATTACAGAAAATGTACCACCAGTACAAATCAAGCGAACCAGATTATTCTGGTTCGCTTTTTTGTATACTTATCGGTAAAATAAAAGTAACGTATTGAGACAAGGAGCGCTGTATCATGCTATTAAAAAAAGACGGTCATACGCACACACCATTTTCACATCAAAATTCGGATGAACCGTTTGATGCCTATATTGAACGGGCGATTGCGTTGGGATTTGACACTTATACGATTACGGAACATGCACCGTTATTGCAAGACCTGACGTTGCCAGCTGACTATCCGGTGGTTAGTCAAGATGATCTTGCGCAGGTAAAGACTGAAACAGCACGGTTAATCGCCAAGTATGGGGATAAAATTCAAATCAAGCGCGGGTTAGAAGTGGACTATGTGGTGGGCCAAGAACGTCAATTGCGAACGTTTTTGCGAGAAAATCGCGACTGGTTTGACGAAATTATCCTAGCTGTTCATTTGCTACCGGATGATTCAGGCGACATCACACCCATTGATTATTCGGCAGAATTGTTGACGACACGCTTTGCCACGTTGTTACAAGACCCACAAGCATTCTATCGCCGCTATTTTGAAACGGTTGCGCAGAGTGTGGAAGCCGTTTTAGGGGTCGATGTACCGGTGGCGATTGGACATCTTGGACTAGTTAAAAAATTCCAAAAGGTGTTAGATTTGCCAGATTATGCGGACGATATCTATCGTATGATTGGGGACATTTTCCAAATGATGCAAGTACGCGGTTATGCGTTAGAGTTTAATGCGGCCGGTCTTAGTGAAGTTGAAAATGGCGCAACTTATCCGCAGTTTAATGTTGTAACGGCCGCCCGCGATATGGGCATTGAAGTAGTGTATGGTTCAGATGCCCACCAAGTGAGTGAAGTTGGTCGTTATTTTGATGACCTTGCAGCGGTTTTGCAAGCATGACGGCGGCGACGCAGTATCGGGCAGTTTTCTTTGATTTTGATGGCACCTTGGCCAATACAGAAAAATTAGCTGTGTATGCCACGCAAACCGCTTTTGCACAAATGGGTTTGCCAGTACCAACGGCAGCAGCCATTATTCAATATCAAGGAATACCAATCGAAACGTCGTTTCCATTGTTAGCACAGCATCCCATGGATCAGACGACGCTACAGCAGTTATTCACCGCTTTTAGATCGGCTTATCAAGCTGGCGAATCAGTTGAGACAATTCAGGCCTTTTCAGGGATCCCGGAATTGTTAACCCAATTAGTGGCTGCTGGACAGCAACTATTTTTGATGACGAGTAAAAAATCAGCGGTGGCGCAACGGAATTTGGCCATATTATCTTTGGACAAGTATTTTACGGCGGTATATGGTTCAGATCGCGTCGTAGCTTATAAACCAGCACCAGATGGGTTACAGCAAGCGCTAGCGGAATATCAATTATCTGCAAATGAAGCGGTGATGGTGGGCGATGCAACCTTTGATATCGACGCCGGGAATGCAGCTGGGATGACAACCATCGCAGTGACTTGGGGTGCGCATACACGAGAAACACTGAAACAATCCGAACCAGATTATCTGGTTGCGACACGGGAAGCGTTAGCAGAGGTACTACACAAATGAGTGATCATCGCGCAGATAAATTAGGTGAATACTGGGACGTCTATAATGCGCAAAAAGAACGTACGGGACGAACGCATCGACGTGGCCAACAACTACAACCTGGGGACTACCATTTGGTGACTAATGGCTTGATATTTAATTCGAAGGGCGATGTGTTGTTACAGCAGCGTGCTTTTGACAAGTTGAGCCATCCTGGGATATGGACCGCTGATACGGGCGGGTCTGTTTTAGTTGGTGAGACAAGTCAGCAAGCTTTAGTGCGGGAATTATTTGAGGAGCTTGGGCTGACCGTTTCGGCTGACGAGCTGGTGTTTATTGAGACGTTGCGCTATACTGACTGGATTGAAGATTGGTATGCCATCAGATTACCGGATCAGCCGGTGGCCTTTCAATTACAAACCGCTGAAATGGTGGCGGTTCGTTGGGTGAGTTTCGCTGAGGCGCTGGCCAATAACACGGCAAATGGCTTTGATGATAACGACTTATTACACACAGCGAAAGCACGCTTGTTCTAATTGTAGTTCGCATGAAAAAAGTAGAGATATGGTTTTGTGACGCCATATTTCTTTTATTTTGTCACAATGAGAAAGTAGGGCACGCCGGATGGCTGATTTTTTTAAACTTGATCGAAATATTCAATTACGCATTGTGATGATGTTTATTACAGTCGCGATTGGCTCCTCGGTCGGTCCCAATATGACAATTTATTATGTGGGATATTTTGGGGCTTTTTTGACGGGGATTTTGTTAGTCCTTGTCCAAGTGGCCGGTTTTCTGGCGGGCTTATATGGTGGTCACCTGGCGGATTTGTGGGGACGCAAGCGGGTCATGATTGCTGGGATTGGCTTGATGACATTAGGCTATTTACTAGCTGCCGTGATGAATTCACCGCTATATATTAATCCTTACATCACGTTTTTTGGTTTCTTGATGGCGAGTGTGGGGTTAAGTTTTGCCTCTCCAGCTGAAGAAGCGATGATGATTGATGTGTCGACGGTGAAAAATCGTAAGTTTATTTATGCCATGATTTATTGGGTCATCAATTTAGCGGTGATGATTGGCGCAGGACTTGGTGGTTGGTTTTTCAAAACGGCACGTTTTCAGCTCTTGATTGGCACCGCCATTGGGGCCTTAATTAGTCTCATCATTGTCCTCGTATGGATTACTGAGACCTTACCCAAGGACAAGCGGCCAACTCATGGCCAATCGGTTTGGGCGGCAGTGAAAAGTTACCGAACCGTGTTTTCAGACCGCCGCTATATGAAATTTATGGTCGCAAGCATTGGGGCAACGGTTATTTTCACGTCGCCAGATTATTATCTTGCCGCACATTTATCCCAAACATTCCACACGATTGATATCGCTGGTGTTGAGATTTTTGGGCAGCGGATGCTATCCATTGTGACTATGGTGAACACTTTCATGATTGTTTTGATGATGGGCATGATGACCAAACTATTTAAGCATTGGTCTGAAATGAAAGCGAGTGCGGTCGGTACAGCTTTACAGGGCGGCAGTTTTGCCATCATGTTCTTATTAACGGACTTTTGGCCACTTATGGTTTTTACCGTTATTTTGACACTTGGCGAAATGATTGTCACGCCAGCCAGTCAGTCTCTGCGTGCTGAAATGATGAACCCAGAAAAAATTGGCGCTTATAGTGGTTTTAGTGCTGCGATTCGGCCGATTGGTGCTATTTTAGCGTCGGGCATTGTGAGTGCGTCTGTTTTGGTTGGCAATGTTGGCGCCGCATTACTATTGCTCACGGCTACGGGGATCAGCATCTTGTTTACTTATTTAGCCGTGCTGATGTTACGCGAGAACCGAACAAGTTGAAGTGTTTTGTCGTGACGCACTTTATTATTTTGTTATAATGTAATTAAGCATGATAAACGGTTGTGTCTAGCTGATTTTAAATGAAGGGAAGCGACAACAAGCACAACACAGTTGTTGGATAAACAAGCAAACAGATGTCAGAAATTAAAATTGTCTCAATTGATATTGACGGAACACTGATCAATGATCGTCACGAAATTACACCAGAAGTCAAGCGAGCTGTACAAGCAGCTATGGCACAAGGCGTGAAAATTGTCATTACGACGGGCCGACCATTACCTGGTGTCCAAAAGATCCTGTCAGAATTAAACATTACTGGATCGGATCAATATGTGATTACCTATAATGGTGGTCTCGTACAAACGGCCGATGGTCAAAAGACCTTGTTCCGGCAACCATTAGCGGTATCAGAATTTCAAAAAATTAATGCTTTTATGACGGCACAGAAAATCTATGTGCAGGTTGAATCACATGATGCGGCGTATACAACGAATCATTGTATCCATCCGTGGGCAAGCTTTGAAAATAGCTTGGTTAATCTCCCATTATTTGTGTTAGATTCAGAAGCTGAGTTAGAAAAGATTGCCTTTATTAAGGCGATTGCGAACGCGGAAAGTGATGAACTTGACGCTGTGCAAGCCGCGGTACCAAAGACAATTAGTGAACATGTTAATGTCATTCGCTCAACGGCGAATAATTTGGAATTTATTGATCGTCAAGCTTCAAAGGGTAATGCGTTATTAGCCCTTGCTGATGAATTGGGTGTATCCCATGACGCAACAATGGCGATTGGTGATCAGGCCAATGATTATTCCATGATTGAACAAGCTGGCATTGGCGTTGCGATGGGCAATGCGATTCCAAGTTTGAAAGCAATCGCCGATTACGAAACAGCAAGCAATAACGACTCTGGCGTGGCACGCGCCATTGAAAAATTTGTGCTTAAATCATAATTAAAGTTCGGTTATATAAGATGCGGAGGTCGCAAAATGGACGTTTTATTAGAAGGTGAAGTTACAGCGCTTGTTGGGGAACCCTTAAAAGTTGGTGAAACATTACCACACTTTAAGTTGGAAGATCAAGACGGTGAAAAGGTTAAAACTGCTGATTTGATTGGGCAATTGATGTTAATTTCAGTTGTGCCTGATTTGAATACTGGCACATGCACATTGCAAACGCGCCACTTTAATCAAACAGTGGATCAATTTGAAGGGATCCAATTCTTGACAGTATCAACAAACACTGTTGCGGAACAACGTGACTGGTGTGCGGCTGAAGGCGTTAAGAACTTGCGGATGTTGTCTGATGAACAAGAATCATTTGGCTACGCAACCAAGCTCTACATTCCGTCACAAGGCTTTGATGCTCGCGCAGTTTACATTGTTGATGCTGACGGTGTTGTGCGTTACGCACAAATTGTACCAGAAGTATCTGAAGAGCCAGATTATGATGATGCACTACGCGTTTTACGTGAATTACAAGGGTAAATTGCGTGATCAAAAACAGATTGGGATGTCCAGTCTGTTTTTTTATGATCTGATAAAAGGCAACGTCGTCAGTGGCGCTGGGCCCTTTTTTTTGTTAAAATAAACAGGGACATTAAATTCACATAAAATATTTGGAGCCAAACATGCCAGAACCTAAATTGAAACTTTTTTCTTTAAGTTCAAATGAGCCACTTGCGGAAAAGATTGCTGAATCCGTGGGTGTCCCTTTGAGTGAAATATCTGTCAAGCGCTTTGCCGATGGTGAAGTACAGATTAACATTGAGGAAAGCATTCGTGGGGATAACGTCTTTGTTATCCAATCAACCGCTGCCCCAGTCAACGATAACTTGATGGAATTGTTGATTATGATTGATGCCTTGCGTCGCGCATCAGCCAACCAAATCAATGTGGTATTACCTTACTATGGCTATGCACGCCAAGACCGTAAGGCGCGTTCGCGTGAACCAATCACAGCCAAGCTTGTTGCCAATATGTTGGAACGAGCGGGCGCAACGCGGGTATTGGCGCTTGATTTACATGCAGCGCAAATTCAAGGTTTCTTCGATATTCCAATGGATCATTTGCAAGGCGCACCGTTGTTAGCCGACTATTTGATTGAATCTGGAATTGCGGACAAGAAGAACGCGGTGGTTGTGTCACCAGATCACGGGGGCATGACCCGTGCGCGTAACTTGAACAATATGTTGGAATTAGAAGCACCGGTAGCTGTCATTGATAAGCGCCGTCCCAAGCCAAATGTGGCCGAAGTCGGCAGCATTGTGGGCGATGTTAAAGGCAAGACAGCCATCATGATTGATGACATGATCGATACTGCTGGCACGATTACCCAAGGGGCCGAATTGATCATGGAACATGGGGCTAAAGAAGTGTATGTTGTTGCGTCACACGCCGTGTTCTCAGGACCAGCGGTTGAACGCTTGCAGAATTCTGTCTTCACAAAAGTGATTGTCACAGACTCAATCAACTTACCTGAAGATAAAAAGTTTGATAAATTAGAAATTGTTTCAGTTGGTGAACTGATTGGTGAAGCCATTCGCCGGATTAATAACAACGAAGCCATTTCATCACTATTTAAAAATCGTTTCCATCGTCGTTCACACTAAACCAGGACTTGACGTTGAACGGTACGGTAAAAAGTCGATGATTCGGCTTTTTTTGTGCAATATATTACAAAATGGCATAAAAATGATATACTTAAAGATAAATAAACTAGCAAAGACGCGTGAGGAGCATATCCATGAGTAAAATTTTGGTTGTGGATGATGAGAAGCCAATCTCAGATATCATAAAGTTTAATTTAACAAAAGAAGGCTATGATGTTGTCACGGCAGCGGATGGTCAAGAAGCCTTAACCATGTTCAGTGACGAAAAGCCAGATCTTGTTTTGTTAGATCAAATGTTACCCGAAATTGATGGCGTTGAAGTATTGCGTCAAATTCGTTCAAAGTCAGAAATTCCGGTCATTATGGTGACAGCCAAGGATTCTGAAATTGATAAAGTCTTGGGTCTAGAAATGGGTGCGGATGATTATGTGACGAAGCCTTTTTCTAACCGAGAATTAGTCGCACGTGTCAAAGCTAACTTGCGTAGTCGTAAGGCAGTTGCGCAACATTCAGATGATGCGGTCGTCAATACAGAAGATATTGAACTCGGTGATTTAACGATTCATCCGCAAGCCTATATGGTATCAAAGGCGGGGCAGGATATTGAATTAACACACCGTGAATTTGAACTGCTGTATTATCTTGCCCAACACATTGGGCAAGTGATGACCCGTGAGCACTTGTTGCAACAAGTATGGGGTTACGACTATTTTGGTGATGTCCGCACGGTCGATGTCACTGTCCGTCGCTTACGCGAAAAGATTGAAGACAACCCAAGTCACCCAAACTGGCTCGCAACGCGTCGCGGCGTTGGGTATTACTTACGCCCAGAAGCAGAATAAGTCGCATCGTTTCATACCTTGCAGGTTGAAATATGCGATGATGACACCATTTTGATATGGATATTGCAAGGAGACAGACGCAAGCCGTCGGTAACTATGAACAGTACGATCAGCTTTTTTAAATCTATTCGTTTTCGCATCACCCTTGTTTTTGTGTTGCTAATGATTATCGCACTCGAACTTTTGGGTGCGTTTTTTGTACGCCAAATTGAACAGCAAAATTTGGCGACTTTTCAGCAACAAATTACGCTACCCAAATATGTGACCGATCAGATTACAACGGCACTCAAAAACCCAGATACAAACGCGGGTAACCATGAGATTCAAGATGTGTTATCCAGTTTAAATAATGATAACTTGCAGGAAGCGCAAGTTATCGATCGTACAGGGACAATTCGTGGGACATTATCCGTTTCTGGTCAGCAAACTATTGGGCAAAAAACCACGGATTTAAATGCCCAAAAAGCGATTTCCGGCGAGCAATCTTTTTTAAAGACACGCATTATCAATGATAATGGTGATCGTAAGGAATTATTAACGATACCGTTAGGGGTGACGTCAGATCGTGTCCGTGATGTGAGTGGAGTTATCGTTGTTGCTGCCAGCTTGGCACCAGTTTATCAACATGTTAACAGCGTGATGCGGCTCTTTATCATTGCTGGCTTAATTGCTTTAATTGCCACCATTGGTCTGGCGCTGTTCTTGGCGCATACCTTAACGCGACCGATTGAACAAATTGATGAACAGACGACTAAAATTGCGAATGGCGACTATTCGATGGTCAACCATATCTATGGTTCTGATGAAATCGGTCATTTGGCCCAATCAGTTAATGAACTCTCCACGCGAGTCGAGGAATCCACCGAAACGGTCAATGCGGAGCGAAATCGACTGGATTCGGTGCTCACCCACATGGCGGACGGTGTTTTGGCAGCTAACCGGCGGGGTGAAGTGACGATTATTAACCAAGCGGCAGCAGATTTTGTCGGTGTCGATCGTGAAGAGGCGATTGGACAACATGTTGTGGATTTGCTACATCTACGTGGTAAGCGTACGTTGCGCGATATGTTGGAAAATCTGAATGATTTCCAGGTTGATTTGTCAGATGCCGGCAAAGAAGTTGTCGTCCAAGCTTATGTTTCCTTGATTAAAAGGCAGTCGGGCTTTATCTCTGGCCTAGTCGTGGTCTTACATGATATTACGGAACAACAGCGAATTGATTCCGAACGCCGCATGTTTGTTTCCAATGTGTCACACGAATTACGAACACCGTTGACCTCTGTGCGTTCTTATGTTGATGCACTGGCTGAAGGCGCGATTAATGATCCCGAAATGGCGCAAAACTTTTTGGGCGTGGTTCAGGATGAAACGCAACGCATGATTCGGATGATTAACGATCTGTTGGAGTTATCACGCTTGGATCAAGGGACGATGGATGTGAAACTTGAGGTGGTGAACCTCAATAGTCTGTTCAATTTTGTCTTAAATCGTTTCGATATGATTATTGAAAACGATGCTAAAAATGCTGACACACCAAACAAAAGCTACAACATTAAACGTGAATTCACCAATGAAGATGTTTGGGTTGAAGTGGATCCAGATAAGTTTACCCAAGTGTTGGATAATATCATGAATAACGCCGTGAAGTACTCGCCTGATGGCGGCACGATTACGGCACGTTTAATTAAAACTAAGACACGCGCAATTTTAAGCATTTCCGATCAAGGGCTGGGGATTCCACGAAAAGATTTGGATAATATTTTCAACCGCTTTTTCCGTGTGGATAAATCACGGTCACGTGCCCAAGGTGGCACTGGCTTAGGACTAGCAATTTCAAAAGAAGTTGTGGAAAAGTTTAATGGTCGTATCTGGGTTGATTCCGTTGAAAATAAAGGCTCTACCTTCTATATTTCGTTAGCGTATGTGGATGATGCCGAGTTAGAGGAGGATGATTGGGATGCGGAATAAACCATTTCTTCTCCAACAAACCATTTTGAATGTGCTCTTGGTCCTTGCGATTGGCGCCTCAGTTGTTTTGAGCGCCTTTACTTTTAAGTCTTTTGGACCAACGGAAACGGCCAGCCAATCCGCAACGCAGCAATCCAACCAGCAGCTCATTCAGGTTTTTCGGCCAACGCAGTATATTATTACCCAAGCCAATGGCCAGCAACATGTTGTTCTAAAGACCGATTCAAAACAAGTTAAAACAATTAGAAACGCACTGATGTCAGCGCGTTTTTCCGATGCGCAAACAACCACGGTCAGTACGCAGCGGATAGAAAAGATTTTAAGGACCAAAAGTAGCCTAGTGTTACGTTATCCGGATGTGATCCCAATTGATTATTTCAATACACGTTATAATCAACAAGTTGAACGCCAGAAAGCGCTTAACTTTGATTACTTTGTTTTGGCACTTGATCAGTCTAATAATGGTTATTTTGTGAATACTAAAAAGCGACAGATCACCACGGTTAAGGTCGGGCGATTGGATGATGATGACGTTTGGCGCATGGTGAATCAGCTCCCTAAACATACTGCGGTTAATTTTAAAACACAGCAAGGACGTGCCGAGTTAAACTACGCGCAATCGTTTAAGCTACCGGTCTATTCTTATCTTGTGAACCGACGCGACCCCAAAATGTATGTTTCTGCATTACTGGGCACGATGAATCAGATCGTGATGACCGAAGATGGCGATAAAACGATTTACACCAACAAATTAAACCATCAAAAAGTCACGTATGATCCTGAGTGGGAAACGATCACCTTTGAGGACAATAACGTTAAAAATAAGTTACCGAAATCATATCTTGAGCGCTTGAATTTGAGTTTTGCACAAATCAACTTATTACAACTTAACTTAACCGATACGCGTTTTTTTGAAAGTCAGAATCTTGGCCAATCAGTGACCTATCGGACATATGTCGAAGGCTTTCCGGTTTATTTCCAATCAGAAAGTGGGGCGATTCATATTGATATGTCACAAAATGGGCATCAGACCAGTACCTATTCGCTCAATGAATTAGGCGTACCAGTACCTAATAATCAGCCAGATGTTACCTTGCCGTCAACCGCTGATGTCTTAAAGCAATTGCGTGATGCAGGCGTCAAGCCAAGCGATTATAACTTTATTACGCCAGGTTATGAATGGCTGATTAATAAAGATAGCCAAGCCGCGGTCAACATGGTGCCAACTTGGATGATTGAGACGCCAGATGGTTGGCACAGTGTCACAGCCTATATAGCAGCAAAAGCTAATCAATCGTGATTGGCAAAACAAAAAGGAGGCAGCCATGCAATTTAAACGTATTACCGTGCTCATGTTGATTTTGTTTGTTTTGCTGGACATTTTCCTATTTAATTGGTGGCAGGCTGGCCGTGTCGCACCGATTCAAGTTGCGGACGCTAACGCAAATATTATTTTGGAGATGAGAAAGCAAAATATTAAGTTGCCGAGTTTTAGCACAACGATTAAGTATAAAAGCTATCTGGCTGCGCAACATGCTAAAAAATCAGAAATTATCCGCTTGCCAAGTGATCTCGCGACAACAACGGCAGGCGATGCGGAAGCGTTGGTTGGCGAATTCCGCACAGCTAAAGGGCTGAAACCACGCGATGGTGAGCCAACAAGCCTATCGCCCAACGTGATTGCTTATGATGCGGGTTACCGCTATAATCCGATTTTAACCGCCAATAAGTCGAATGGGGATAAGGTCTATTCTCAAGTCGTCAATGGTCTACCGGTGATGACGGATCCAGCCACAATGGTTTTTCACTATGATAAAAATGGCAAGCCAACCAACGTGGTGAAACGGCAGTTAATCAATAGTCAAAAGCTCCGTGATGACCGACCACTTATTTCGGAAGAAGAGGCGATTGTTGCGCTGTACCGATATAATGAATTGGATAGTGGGGATCGTTTATCTGAGGGCTACTTGTACTATGATAAAATATTAACGGTGAATGGTTATGATATTTATCTGCCAGTTTGGGCGTTTGAAGCACATAGTGGTCGTGATAAATATATTTTAAAGATTAATGCCTTTACTGGGGATAACTTATCGGTATAATTTAATTTAATATTAATTTGTAATCGGTACACTTAAAACAAAGCAATAGATGGGTGAATAATATGGTGGATAAATCATTAACAAAAATTATCATAACTGGCGCAATTGCTGGTGTTCTTGGTGGTGGGGCGATGTTGTATGGGCAGCGTGGTTTGGAAGACGTACAACAATCACAGCAAAAAGTGACAACCAAGGCCGATAAGACGGTGACAATTGCCAAGGATGCGACAGCGACATCAGCTTATAATAAAGTGTCAGATGCGGTTGTTTCTGTGTTGAATTTCTCCCAAGCGGGGAAAAATTCTTTTCAAGAAGCGTCTGAAGGCTCCGGCGTGATTTACAAGAAGTCTGGGGATACGGCCTATGTGGTGACAAATAATCACGTGATTAACGGGGCAGCCCAAATTCAAGTGATGTTACATGATGGGCAAAAAGTGACGGCTACGTTGGTTGGAAAAGATGCCATGACGGATTTAGCGGTGTTAAAGATCGCGGCCGATAAGGTTACCACAACGGCAGCATTTGGTGATTCCAATAAAATTCAGGTGGGTCAGAAAGTCTTGGCTATTGGCTCACCGTTAGGCGCACAATACGCCTCATCGGTCACAGAAGGGATTATTTCGGCTAAGAAGCGTTTGGTGGAATCTTCTTCTGAAGATGGGCAAAATTATGGAGGTTCAACGGTTATTCAAACCGATGCGGCCATTAACCCTGGTAATTCCGGTGGTCCATTAATCAATTTTGCTGGCCAAGTGATTGGTATCAACTCAATGAAACTCTCTTCATCTGCTTCAGGCACGAGTGTTGAAGGCATGGGATTTGCTATTCCGTCAAATCAAGTGGTGGATATTGTCAATAAGTTGGTCAAGTATGGCCAAGTGACGCGTCCAGCTATTGGGATTGGATTAGTTGAATTATCAGCTGTGACTGTTGATGACCAAAAGTCATTGTTGAAGATTCCGGATACAGTTAAGGGCGGCGTTGTTGTCATGAGTTTGACCCCTAATGGACCAGCGGCTAAGGCTGGTATTCAGAAATACGATGTGATTACTGGGATTGATGGTAAAACAGTGACTGGGCAAGCTGACTTGCGTGAAGAACTGTATAAGCATGATCTCGATGATACGGTCACAATCACTTATTATCACCAAGCAGAGAAAAAGACTGTTAAAGTTAAATTAACACAAAAATTAGGAAGTTAACGTACACGTTAACTTTTTTCTTTACACATTTTTTACAAATTGGATGAGCTGCTGTTTTCTGAAAATGTTAATAAATCGCCTGAAAATGTTGATAAATCGGTGTAAAAGTCGATAAAATGTGGATAAGTCGGCGGGCTCATGTTGAAAACTGGTTTTATTTGTTAAGTTTTCATTAAATAGACGATGAAAACGGCAAAATCGGCGTGATTTCGTAAATTTTTGATCAATAATGTCAATAGCGCGTCAATGTTTGCGTTTAGGACGTAAGGCACGTTAAAAAACAGATGAAATCAAGATAGTGACTGAAAATAGGAACATTAGCCATTTTTTCTGTTGTAATGTTAAGGGAACATCTGTGCTTATCCACAGTTGTGGATAAAAAAGTGGAAAACTGTGGATAAGGTCAAGAATTGCGGGTGAAAATTGGCTAAAACGCTATTCAAAAACGTGGAAAAAGTTATCCACATTTTATTTAAAATGTGCTAAAAACTGTGGATAAAAAAATATACGAACAGGATAAGTACTGGTATAATAGGCATATTACGATGTTGCATTTATGTTGTTCGTATGACAAATTGTGGATAAGTTGCCAGATACAAATGTTTGCATCATGATGAAAAAGTTTAAGAAAATATAAAGGTGTTAACCGTTATGAACATTAAAATTATCACTGTTGGTAAGTTAAAAGAAGACTACTTGAAAGCCGGAATTGCGGAATATACGAAGCGATTATCACGTTTTGCTAAAACGACCATTATCGAATTAACTGATGAGAAAACACCGGATAAAGCGAGTGAAGCCCAGAATCAACAAATTCTCATGAAAGAAGGGGCACGGATTCAAGAAAAAATTGGGGCACGTGATTTTGTGATTGTGTTAGCGATTGAAGGCAAGCAATTACCCTCAGAGGCGTTTGCGCAAAAACTAGCAGATGTCACCTTAGCGGGTTATTCAGACATCACGTTTATTATTGGTGGCTCGCTAGGGCTTGATCCTACGATCAAGCAACGCGCCAATATGAAAATGAGTTTTGGTCTATTGACGCTACCACATCAATTAATGCGCTTGGTGTTGGTTGAACAAATTTATCGGGCCTTTATGATTCAACAAGGCTCTCCGTACCATAAATAAGTGCTTTTATGTGAAAAAAGGGCAAACAAAAAAACCAGTACTTGTACTGGTTTTTTTAGGGATCAGATGTGATTACTTTGTTTCAGGTAATTCTTCTGACTTACCTTTTGCCCATTGTTGCAACTTTGCAATCGCAATTTGGCGTTGCTTCTTGGCTGAGTTGTGTCCGACCTTGCGAGCACGGGCGAATGAATTAAGCGGCTTCTTTAATGCCATGATGGGTACTCCTTTTTAAATGTTTTACATACAAGATATTATTATACGTTATATATCCCGAAAAAACAAGGCTTTGCGAATAACCCGTGCTAAATTCAGGCTAACTTAGGGTACAATAGTATTATGGAATTTTGGTCAGAAGAAACAATTGAAAATTTTCGTCGCACATTACTGGATTGGTATGACCGTGAGGGACGTGCGACATTACCTTGGCGTGTGGATCATGACCCTTATCGGGTTATGGTATCAGAAATCATGTTGCAACAAACCCAAGTGGATACTGTCTTACCATATTATGAACGGTTTATGCAGGCCTTACCAACGGTACAGGATTTAGCACGTGCGCCAGAAGCACAAGTTTTAAAGCTTTGGGAAGGTCTGGGCTATTATTCACGGGCGCGTAACTTACAAAAAGCAGCGCGTTTTGTTGTGGATGATTTACATGGGCATTGGCCGGAAAGTGCTGATGATCTGCAAGTCTTACCAGGTGTTGGCCCTTATACGTCAGCAGCCATTGCTTCGATTAGCTTTGGCGAAGTCGTACCGGCTGTGGATGGCAATGCTTATCGCGTGTTCAGTCGTTTACTAAAAATTGACGCCGATATTGCGCAACCAAAATCGCGAAAGATTTTTTACGATGCTATCTTGCCGATTGTTGATCCTGATCGACCAGGCGACTTTAACCAAGCTATTATGGATCTTGGCTCAAGTTATATGACAGCTAAAAATCCTAACAGTGAGGATTCACCGGTGCGGGCCTTTAACGCAGCCTATCGCGATGGTGTGGAAATGGCGTATCCGGTTAAAACAAAGAAGCAGAAGCCAGTTAAACAGCTGTATATGGCAACCGTTTCAGAAAAAGATGGCCGCCTACTCTTTGAAAAACGACCAGATACTGGTTTGTTATCGGGTTTTTGGACTTTCCCGTTGGAAGAAATTCAAAGCATTGAGCAAATTGTCGGTGAACAGCTACACATTAAACCTATTGTGCACGTCTTTACACATCGTCGGTGGGAAATTTGGCTTGTGAAACGAGATTTGCCATTAACTGATAATCGGCAATACTTGACGCCTGACCAGTGGCAGCACCTATCACTGCCCACAGTACAACACAAATTACTGAATGCGTTGGAGGAATAACACACATGTTTCCAAATCCTAAGTTAAAGCAACTCTTTTTTTGGACAATTGAATTATTAGCGCTATCACTGCTGGTGTATATCGTCTCTGGCTTTGACTTTTTGATGCGCCCGATTCAGGTTTTCATTTCGACGGTCTTTGCACCTTTGGTGGTCGCTGGTTTTCTGTATTATATTTTAAAGCCACTGGTCTCACTGATTCAAAAAATAAAAATCCGTGGTAAAGTGATGCCACATCAAGTAGCTGTCGTCATCACATTTTTGGGATTTTTAGCCATGATTGTCGGGGCGCTAGTTGTGTTGGTGCCAACATTAATTCAAGAAATAACGAATTTAGTGAACGCTTTGCCAAGCTTTGTGAATGATGCGCAACGCATCGCGACAGAAGTCGTGAAGAGTGAATGGTTTGATGCGCTTCACTTGTCAGTTGATGTGGAACAAGTTAAAACAGCGGTGGGCAAATACGCCGGTTCGTTTTTGACGGTAACTGCTGGGACGCTCGGCACTGTTGCTTCAACGGTCACAACGGTCACGATCAATTTGGTCACGATTCCAGTCATTTTATTTTATATGTTAAGCGATGGGAATCGCTTGGTGCCCGCCATTCAAAAACTATTTCCTGCACGGCACGCGGAAACAATTTCAGAACTCACCACAAAGATGGATACGACGATTGAAAAATATATTTCCGGACAAGCAATTGAAATGGGCTTCGTTGGTGCCTCAATGGCCATTGGTTATCTCTTAATTGGACAACCTTATGCTTGGTTGCTCGGAATTGTTGCCGGCATTACGAATATTGTGCCTTACCTTGGACCGTGGATTGGTGTGGTGCCAGCCCTCATTATTGCCAGCACACAATCTTGGAAACAAGTGGTGTTGGTGTTGATTGTCATGACGATTGTGCAACAATTGGATGGGAACTTCATTTATCCAAATGTGATTGGTAAAAGTTTGGCGATTTATCCGTTAACGATTATGATTTTATTGATGGTTGCAGGTAACTTGTGGGGCATTGTTGGTATGATTTTGATTGTGCCAGTTTATGCCATCTTACGCGTTGTGGTACAGTTTGCTGCTGAGTTGTTTATACTGACAAAAAGTAAGTAATGTGCTATACTAGATAGTGAGTTTAATCTAGTAGGGGGTTCAGTTATGCAAGCATTTGACTTTGAAAAAAATATTGCCGTATTGGCATCAGCTAAAGGCCAACCAATTCCCTGGCCATCTGGCCCATATCCAGCCTATTCAGTTGATATTTTGGCACTCGCGCAAAGTTACTTTAAGTCAGCGGAATATGATCGTAATTTTGACCGCACATTGCGACAACATGGTTTTCATGAAGGTGTGCCAGAGGCTGTTGTTGCAGAGATTGCCGCCACGTCAGAAGACTATGATTTAGTACGTGCCGTGTTGTCAGCAATCATTCGCGGGGAAAAATACACGCCAGGAATGTGGCAGGTTTTAGTGGAAAATGGGATTTTACTTGATCTCATGACACGGGCCTATCAGTTAAAGCAAAAAAGTGAAATAAAGTCTTGACGAATGTTAGATTTTAAAGTAAACTAATATAGTTGTCTAAGCAACTAAATGCGGGTGTGGCGGAACTGGCAGACGCGCTGGATTTAGGTTCCAGTGCCGCAAGGCGTGCAGGTTCGATTCCTGTCACCCGTACTAAGAGAACAATTTGTTCTCTGGGGTATCTAGTATAACTTAGGTATACTTGAGTACTTGGCGTTGCCGACTTAGCTCAGTTGGTAGAGCATCTCACTAGTAATGAGGGGGTCAACGGTTCGAATCCGCTAGTCGGCATCAAGAAAAGCAGTGATTTTAAATCACTGCTTTTTATTTTGTTCGCTAGTATGTTTTACAATATAGTAAAAATATTATATACTACTAGTATGTTAAACAATATAGTTCTAAAGGTCGTATTCACATGAAGCAAAATAGGTCGAGTCAAATGTTGAAAGGCATTCTACAAGGGATGATGCTCATTATTTTGTCACGAAAACCTGATTATGGCTATGGCATTAGTAAGCAAATGAATGACTACGGCCTAGAAGATATTCCAAAAGGGACAATTTATCCACTATTAGCTGCAATGGAAAGGCGTGGATTAATTATGGGGAAAATGCAACCGTCGCAAGAAGGTCCAGACCGTAAGTATTACTATGTGACACCAGCTGGGGAAGCTGAAAAGCAGGCATTTCTTTTGGAGTGGGATATCTTAGCAAATGTCGTTAATCGCATGATTGATGGGGGGAGAAAAAATGAACACGAATCAAATGATTGAAGAAAATAACCAATTGCGGCAACGTTTAAATGAAGAAAATAAAGCATACTATAATGATTTGCTACTTTATTTGCGCTTTCAAAGTGTCTCGCGTGATGAGGCGCAGATTGAATCCTTCTTACTTGATGTACTACAAGATATTCTTGCTGCCCAAAAAGATGGCCTATCTGCAGTTGATTATTTCGGAAAAGAGCCAAAAGAGGTAGCGGATGCATTTTTGGCAGAAGTACCCAGAAGTTTTTGGGCGGTGGTTAAACTCGCGCTGATAGTTGTCGGGAGTTATATGGGCATTACCATCTTTCCAACATTGACGACAACTGGTAAACCAACTGATGTGGGGGCCATGTTAATTGCTGGATTGTATGCCTTACTAATGGTTATAATACTTTTTAAGTACCTTGCGGTAACGATATATCGTGTATCGACGTGGCGCTTGCATAAGGTGATGCAATGGCTGATTTGGTGTCTGATAGCCATTATTGCTTTAGCGCCGCTATCTTTAATCACTATTTTGGTGAAAACTCCGGTCAGAATATCTCTTGATGGTATTTGGGGGATTGGTGTTATTTTGTTAGGTTGGTTAATAGGCGGAATTGTTTATCTGCGACTGACAGATAAACAGATGTGGACGCCTTTTGTGATTGTAGCGTTGGCCTTTGGTATTATGGGTATTATTGCAAGAATACCGCACTTTGATGCGTTGCTTCGTATTAAATCTGGTCGGTATCTGTACGCTGGGTTAATGGTTATTGTGATGATTGTCTTTTATTTAATGAGTTACTTTGCAGTGAAAAGAATGAAGAAATCAGAATGATAAAACTAAAAACAGCCAAACCATTAATGGTTTGGCTGTTTTTATGTTTTAATCACGGCGTGTTAACTTCACGACGCCTTCCCAACGGGCAGTTTGCGGGAACATATCGATACTTTGAATGTATTCAACTTGATAAGCTTGGGTGAGATCAACTAAATCTCGTGCTAAGGTTGACGCGTTGCAAGAAATATACACAAACTTTTCTGGCTTGGTCCGTAGAATTTCACGACGCAAGGCGGTATCTAAACCAGTGCGTGGTGGATCCACCACGAGGGCATCAGCGATCCAACCTTCTGCTTGCCATTTTGGAAAGAGTTCTTCTGCCGTACCAATTTCATATTTGGCATTAGTGATGTGATTGATTTCAGCGTTAATGTTGGCATCATCAACGGCTTCTGGAATGATTTCCATACCGCGTACTTCACCGACCTTATCTGCCAAACTCAGCCCAATTGTGCCAACACCAGCATAAGCATCCACGAGTTTATCTGCATGAGTCAAATCAAGTGCGGCAAGGGCCTCGTTATAAACAACGGTCATTTGGGTGTAGTTTAATTGCATGAAGGCACGGGGTGACAACTGAAAAGTCTTGCCCATAATCGTTTCTTCGATGTAATCTTTACCCCATAATTTGATGGTTTCCTCACCCCAAACAATGCTTGTTCGGCCAGGATTAAAGTTTTGGAAAATACCCGTGACCTCGGGGAGTGCTTGGTTAATGGCTTCAATTAAAGCGGCATCACCGGGGAAGCCGTCAGTGTTTGTGACAAATGTTAATTGGACTTCACCGGTTGTATGTGACGCACGCGCGACAATGGTTTTGACAGTCCCGCGATTTTTATCTTCGTTATAAATGGAAACGGATAATTTATCAAGCAAATCACGTACTGTCCGCAACACTTTCATGGTTGCTGGATCTTGCGTGTGCACAACAGGCAAATCAACCAAATCATGACTGCTGCGCTTATACATCCCCACGCTCAGCTTATCGCCAATTTTTCGCACAGGGAATTGCGCTTTGTTGCGATACTCATAGGGGTTTGCCATACCAATGGTATCGCGTAAGTCATAATCAGTCCAGCCGCGTGGTTGGAACTTTTCCAGGGCTTGGGCAATCACGTCTTTTTTGAAGGCTAATTGTGCTGGATAAGTCATGTGTTCTAGTTCAAAGCCACCGACTTCATCTGCGTATTCATCGCGTGGGGTTACCCGATTAGGGGACTTTTCACGGATTTTGAGCACTTTAGCTGCGATGTATTTGGGTTGGACATCGGTTACCTTAACGACTGCGACTTCATCAGGTAAAACCCCAGGGACGAAAACGATTTTACGCTTGAAGTAGCCGATACCTTCGCCGTTAATCCCTAAACGCTTAATTGTTAGTGGGAAATTTTGACCAATGCGCACGTCGACCCCATCACCAGTTGCTTGGCGACGATCTTGTCGACGGGGATCAAATTTTTTGCCGTAATAGGGCTTTTTGCCGGTTGTTGGCCGTGCTTTTTGTGCATAAGCCCGTTTTTTGTTTGTATTTTCTGTCATATTGATGATGTGCGTGAGCTCACGCACATGTCCTTTCTGCAATGCAATGCCATGGTGACGTTGTTACCTATTCAGTATAACAGCTCTGGGCTGATAAAATAATTTACAAAAGTGAGTGTTTTACACTTGCGTTATAATACAAAAGTGGTATAATGATAATCGTAAAGGAGATGGGGGAAAATGAAGGGGAGCATAAGCTTTACTGATCGTCACCACATTCATGTGCGCGGTCAGACAAAATAGATAAATTAGTTGGAGCAAACGATCATGAAATTTGATATTAAGGCGTATTTAGATGATAATTCGCTCACGATTTATCGGGTAGCGAAGGCGTCTGGTTACGGCTATACAACGATTCATAAATCGTTTAACAAAACACAATCAGACGCAACTAGTTTAAATGTTAGAGATTTGGATGCACTTGCTAAGGCTCAAAATAAGGCCATGTGGGAAGTGCTTCGCGATCTAGAAAATTTTTATTTCAACCCTGAGGGACGTTGAACCGTTATTTGATATCAGCGCAGTTGGGGCTTGACGCAGATAATTTTGATTATAACTTAAGATAAGAGGGGATATACTTATGGCAAATAACAACTTTTTCGATGATCCATTCGGATCTGACATGAACGAAATTTTTAACAACATGATGGGTAACATGAACGGTTTCAACACTGAAAACCGTCGTTACTTGATCAACGGACAAGAAGTGACACCTGAACAATTTGCAGAATATCGTCAAACTGGTAAGTTGCCACAAAGCACACAACAAGGACAAGTTGCTGGGAACGGTCGCATGGCTGCACAACAACCTGGACAAGTTAAGCAAGAAGGCATCTTGATGAAGCTTGGTCGTAACTTGACGGCTGAAGCGCGTGAAGGTATGCTTGATCCAGTTATTGGTCGTAACAAAGAAATTCAAGAAACAGCTGAAATCCTTGGTCGTCGTACAAAGAACAACCCAGTATTGGTTGGTGATGCTGGTGTTGGTAAGACAGCAGTTGTTGAAGGTTTGGCACAAGCCATTGTGAATGGTGATGTCCCAGCCGCAATTAAGGACAAGGAAATCTTCTCAATTGATATTTCAAGTCTTGAAGCTGGTACACAATACCGTGGTGCCTTTGAAGAAAACATCCAAAACTTGATGAAGGAAGTTAAGGCTGCCGGTAACATCATCTTGTTCTTTGACGAAATCCACCAAATCCTAGGTGCCGGTTCAACTGGCGGTGAAGATGGCGGTAAGGGATTGGCTGATATCATCAAGCCAGCTTTGAGCCGTGGTGAAATTTCAGTTATTGGTGCGACAACACAAGACGAATACCGTAACACAATCATGAAGAATGCCGCATTGGCACGTCGTTTCAATGAAGTAACGGTTAATGCGCCATCAGCAAAGGATACATTGGAAATTCTTAAGGGTATTGCGTCATTGTATGAAAAGCACCACCATGTTGAATTGCCAGAACCAGTATTGAAGGCTGCAGTTGACTATTCAATTCAATACATTCCACAACGCTCATTGCCAGATAAGGCCATTGATTTGTTGGATATGACAGCTGCGCACTTGAGTGCTAAGAACCCTGTTACAGATAAGGTAAGTCTTGAAAAGCAACTTGCTGAAGCTAAGGAAAAGCAAGAAAAGGCTGTTGCTGACGAAGACTTCGAAGCTGCTTTGATGCACAAGAACAAGATTGCCGATTTGGAAAAGGAAATTGCTGGCGCAGACAAGGCAACTAAGGTTGTTGCAACAACAAACGATGTGGCTGAATCTGTTGAACGTTTGACTGGTATCCCAGTATCACAAATGGGTGCTTCAGATATCGAACGTTTGAAGACAATCGGTTCACGTTTGGCTGGTAAGGTTATTGGTCAAGATGAAGCGGTTAACATGGTGGCACGTGCCATCCGTCGTAACCGTGCCGGATTTGACGAAGGTAACCGTCCAATCGGTAGCTTCCTATTTGTCGGTCCTACTGGTGTGGGTAAGACAGAATTGGCTAAGCAACTAGCCCTTGATATGTTTGGTTCAAAGGAAAACATCATCCGCTTGGATATGTCAGAATACTCAGACTTGACAGCCGTATCAAAGTTGATTGGTACAACAGCCGGTTACGTTGGTTATGACGACAACAGCAACACATTGACTGAAAAGGTACGTCGTAATCCATATTCAATTGTCCTATTGGATGAAATTGAAAAGGCTAACCCACAAGTTTTGACATTGTTGTTGCAAGTCATGGATGATGGTCGTTTGACTGATGGTCAAGGTAACGTTGTGAACTTCAAGAACACAGTGATTATCGCAACATCAAACGCTGGCTTCTCAGACAAGAGCGAAGGTGAATTAATGGACCGTTTGGCACCATACTTCCGTCCAGAATTCTTGAACCGATTTAACGGTGTGATCGAATTCTCAGCTTTGACAAAGACAGATTTGAAGCACATTGTGAACTTGATGTTGGACGATGTGAACGAAACATTGGCTAAGAAGGACATCACGTTGACAGTGACTGATGCCGCCAAGGAATACTTGATTGAACAAGGCTATGATGAAGCAATGGGTGCACGTCCACTTCGTCGCGTGATCGAACAACAAATCCGTGATCAAGTGACGGACTTCTACCTTGAAAATCCTGAAGAAAAGCACTTGCGTGCTGACTTAGTTGACGACAAGTTGATCATTTCTGCTTTGACTGACGATGATGTCGTGAATGAAGATGAACAACTTCGTGAAGCTTCAGATGCTGAAGCCGATAAGGGCGAAGCTAACAAGGGTGAAGCTCGTAAGGGCAAGGATCACAAAGGCAAGTCTGATAAGAAGAAGTAATTAGCTGCGTGATCATACGTGATAAGTCGATAAACCTAACGGTTTGTCGGCTTTTTTGTTATCCGAAAGATAGCAACATTAGCGTGCATGATATAATAAAATGATTAAACATAAAGGATGCAAAGATGATTATCCAACATGCGATGTTACATATTCTAGACACGAATACAGGCAGCCTCATCGCTTCACAAGGAGAGATGCCCTTAGATAATGCTGGCGTACAAGCGTATATTGAAAAACTGGTCGCTAAAGTGTCAGCCGGGGATGTGAAACAAGGCACTTTGACAGCGCAAGATTATCTGGCAACGATGCTGGCTAATCCTGATTTTTCAGAGATGACGACGGCGTTAGCCACAAAATTATTTGATCTTATTGCTGCTAGTGACGCTGTGCCAGCCGGGGATGTGCTGAGCTTTTTGGCGACGTCAGATGATGGCCCAATCTTTGGCTTACTCAAGCTGAATTTTTCACCGCGTTATGCGCACACTGTGACCTATATTGACGATCAAATGGTGAACAATTTGGTGTTGAACCAAACGGTTTTACCGGCCAGCAGTCAAACCGTTGATGAGGCGATTATCGTTGATTTGACGACGCAACGTTATCAGTTATTAGAGAAAAAATATGTGATTGATGGCCAGCGTTGTGCTTATTTTTCGGAAAAGTTTCTGGCGTTGACACCCGAAACGTCGTTGAAAGAAAATATTCAGACCATTAAGCGGACTGTGAAAGCCGTGGCTGAAAAATTTGACGACATACCGGCGCATGAAGCATTAGCGATGACTCAGGCAGTCATTTATGACGGCTTATCAACGGGATAGATTGATACAACTGCAATTGCTGAACAAGCGTTTCCAGATAATTTGACGGCCCAAGCGCAATATCAAGAAAAGTTAACCGAAAAAGCGGTTGCGCCCAAAGTACCGGTCGAGAATACGCCAAAATATGAAAAGAAGTATCGCGTGCAAAAATTTAAATTAGATTCAGGGATTGAAGTTTCCATCCCAATGGCTGTCTATCAAGATCGCTCAAAAGTCGAATTTATCAATCATGACAATGGCACAATCTCACTGGTCATTAAAGATATTGAACAAATTGCCAATAAGTTTTCAGTGTGACAGTATCAATTATTGGGTACAGAACCATTTACTGCTATAATGAGGAAAATAGGATAAGGTAAGAAAGGGCTAAGTTAGTTATAACTTGGATAAACAATGTCATGCCATACGCAGATTCTTATGTTGCAAAAATTCGTGAACGAGTGGGGCACGATTTTGAATTAGTGATGCCTACAACCGATGTGGTGATTGAAAACCCACAAGGTGAATTGCTGATGATTTATAATCGGGATTTTGACGGTTGGGCGTTTCCTGGAGGTTACGTTGAACCAGAATTGTCTTGGCAAGAGAATGCCGCACGAGAAGCGACCGAAGAAGCGGGCATTACGGCTGACCCGAAAAAGCTACAATTGATTGGGACAGTGTCCGGCAAACAATTTGTGGCGCATTATCCAAATGGCGACCGTGCAAAACTTTATACGACGGTTTTTCATTTAACGGATTGGACGGCTGAACAAACAGGTATTGACGAGACGGAAATCGATGCCAAAAAGTGGGTCTCCCCCCAAACAATTGACCATATGCACCTCACGTTTGCAGGGCGGGCCGTATATCGTTTATTTAGAAAGTACCAAGCATCTGGCGCTGTCCAAAATATCACGCTTGATTCAGCCTTACAGCGCTTTGTGGATGCGCAAAACGGCGAAATTGTCGGGGTTAATACGTATACAGATGCGTTAGCAGAATTAAGTCAGGGTGAAAAGCAGACGCATTGGATGTGGTACGTCTTACCACAATTACGTGCTTTGGGTAAAAGTGAACGGGCCATTTATTATGGGCTAGCTGATGCCAAAGAGGCACAAGCTTACTTGGCAGATCCAGTACTTCGGACGCGTTTAGAGGCGATTGTCGCCACGACGCTGGCATTGGCAGGTAACGATCCAGTGGCTGTGTTTGGCGCAGTAGATACACCAAAGTTCCAAGCCAGTTTGACGCTATTTAACCAAGTTGCGCCGGAGACGCCCCTTTACCAACAAGCACTTGATAAATATTTTAATGGTGTGCAACACGCTGAAACATTGGCCTTGTTAGCACAATAAAAAAGCATGCCGTGGCATGCTTTTTTATTAAGCGCCAGTATAATCTGGGGCTAACTTATTAACAGGTGGCGTGAACTCACGCATTGATTCAGCCAAGTGGACGAAATTGGTGACCAAACGATGATTTGGAGCTTGGGTACCGTGTTGATCCGCAAGGTCTGCAATCCAGCCGTTGATATAATCAACTTCGGTTGGCCGTCCCTTCACAAAGTCTTGGTACATAGAAGGAAAATGGAGGGGATTGGCCACGTTTGAGACATAGTCAACTTGCGCCACCATATCATCGCGACTTTCGATGAGTTCAATACCAGCAGCTTCAGCGGCATCGTACGCTTCGTTGATGAGTGGCCGGGCAATGCCTTCCAGGAAATTATCATAAGCCATTAATTGGCCCATCCGTGATTGAAACATCGTTGCAATTGAGTTCTCAACGGCATTGAAGAAGACTTTAGTCAGCAGTGTACCCATGAAATTTTCAGTGTAACTTGGGTTTAAATGCGCAGCTTTAAAGTCAGCTAGGAGCGCATCCATGGTTGCGGAAGGTTTCTCTGTCAAATTGGCATAGACAGAAGAACCAGCGCCTTCAGCGCCCATAAAGTCGACGTCGCCAAAATCATTTAAGACAGTGGCGATCATGGCTGTGCCGCCAATAATGTGTTCATCATCGAAATATTGCTGTAGTTTTTCAATATGGCCCATGCCATTCATAGCACCTAAGGCTGTTTGACCAGGTTTGAATTTTGGTGCCAGACGATCGAGGGTATCTTGTAGCTGCATTTGCTTCATAAAGAAAATCCAGACATCAGGCTCGCCATCATATTCCTCGGGTGAGAAAATGTTAATTTTAATGTCATGACGATCTTTGTGGTCACGTGATTTCCAAACTTTGTCGCCTTGCGCACGAATCTTATCTAAACTCGCCTGGGTAGGTTCAACAAAGTCTACTGGGACACCTGCATTTTCCTGAAGGAGAATACCGTATCGCAATCCCATTGCGCCTGCGCCAACTACTGCATATTTCATCGTATCGATCTCCTATCGTCATATAATGATATAATTCTAATGTTTATCACATTTTAAGTCAAGGGTATTTTTAATCTTTTTGGCTATGAACATTGTGAAATTTACCGTATAATAAGAGATAGAGTGCATACTGCACGTTTTTAATAGAGGAAGTTAAAATGTCTAAAGAAATTTATTTAACAGGTGATCGACCAACTGGTAAGTTGCATATCGGTCATTATATTGGGTCATTAAAAAATCGTGTGGCAATGCAAAATTCAGGCGAATATGAACCATTTGTGATGATTGCTGATACGCAAGCCTTTACAGATAATGCGCGTAATCCAGAAAAAATTCGACAATCACTAACAGAAGTTGCTTTGGATTATTTGGCAGTTGGGATTGATCCAACGAAAACAACGATTTTTGTACAATCACAAATCAAAGGGCTATTTGAACTCACAGAATACTTTATGAACTTGGTGTCGGTAGCACGTCTACAACGTAATCCGACCGTGAAAGCAGAAATTTCACAAAAAGGCTTTGGTGAAGGAATCCCCGCTGGGTTCTTAACTTATCCGGTGTCACAAGCTGCTGATATTGCCATTTTCCGCGCCACGAAAGTGCCGGTTGGGGATGATCAGGAACCAATGTTAGAACAAGCCCGTGAACTGGTACGGTCATTTAACAATGCCTACCAATCTGATGTCCTTGTTGAACCAGTCGGTGTCTTTCCACCGAAGGGACAAGGGCGTTTACCTGGTATTGATGGTAATGCTAAGATGTCTAAATCATTGGGCAACGGGATTTATATTTCTGATGATGCCGATACATTGGCCAAAAAAGTGAAGGCGATGTATACTGATCCGTTGCACATCAATATTGACGATCCGGGACATGTTGAGGGTAACGTTGTCTTCACATACCTTGATATTTTCGATCCCGACAAAGAACGCGTGGCTGAATTAAAGGCACACTATACGGCCGGTGGTCTAGGCGACATGAAGCTTAAGAAGCATTTAATTGACGTGATGGAAGCCGAAATGGCACCAATTCGTGAACGACGTGCACGATTTGCTCAGGACATTCCGGCGGTTCTGGAGATGTTAAAAACAGGGTCAGAACGTGCTAATGTGGTGGCGGAAGCGACGATGAAAGATGTCCGTCATGCGATGGGCGTTGATTACTTTGGATAAAGCATAATAAAAAAGCACCAAGCCATTTGGCATGGTGCTTTTATTGTGCTGTGGTTGTATCGGTCTCGTCGCTACTATTATCGTCTACTGGACGTAATGATGCTGCGATGTTGGCGAGACTTGATGGAATTTTACCGCCGTAAGGGCGGCCAGTTTTCTCGGCTTTAAGACCAAGGGCTTTTCTGGCGAGATCCGTGACCCGTTGCTTTTCCTTTTGTGGTATCACTTCATAAGAGACATCGTTACCGGCAGCATCGGGATAATTGGTGGTCACACCTTGCATGTGTTCGGTGGTAATATGATTTTTAGCTTTAATATATTTGCTAGCCATTGTTGTCATATCACCAAACGTCAGGTCAGTTCGCACATTTTTAGAAATAGTGGCCATGAACTTGTCATTGAGTAAGCTGGACACATTGGCCGACTTTTTGATGAGGCCTTCTAAAACTAAGCGTTGCCGTTGCTGACGACCATAATCACCAGTCGGATCACCGTAACGCATGCGTGAAAAGGCCAGAGCAGCATCGCCATTCATAACCGTTTTGGAAGCGGACCAAGTCGCACCGTTATCGTCAGAATGCTCATATTTGTTACTGTTCTTATGGAAACGGTAGAGATTAGGCCCGTAATTGTGGGCAGTTTCTTGACTATAGGTAAAATCAAGTGGTGACTTTACGGAAATACCACCAACTTGATCAACCATAGTTGCTAGACCACCCATATTGACGAGGGCATAGAAGTCGATGGGGATGTTCAAAAATGATTCCACCGTCTTAATTGACGTAGCTGTGGAACCAAAGGCGTAAGCTGCGTTCAATTTTTGTGGGAAAGTATTTTCATAACCGGCAATTGAGACCATGGCGTCGCGAGGGAGCGAAATCATAGTTGTTTGTTCAGTTTTAGGGTTGATGATCAACAGCATCATGGAGTCAGTACGCCCACGATAGGTGCGACCTAATTCACCAGTATCCGTACCATACAATAAAACAGAAATTGGGCGACCACTTTTAATCACTTCGGATACATCACGTGATTTGGTGAGGCCAGCACCGGCATATGATTTGTCGATGACACCTTTTGTGTTGTGAATGGTTAACCAAGCAAAGCAGCCGATCACAAACGTCATAATAGCAATACCAATAAAAATCAGATTGCGTAGCTTGTGCTTTGGCGCTTGATATCGGTGCGTACGTGAATCTGATTGGGGATCCATATGAATAAGTCTCCTAAAATGTTGCTAGATTTGCCTATCATATTCAACAATATGATAGGACTCACAATTATAATTATCATAACACTTGAATATAAAGACAAGGTTAAAAAAGTGCCAGATCGTGAATTTAAGCAAATGATACTGGCTATAATGGTACAATTGTTGTGATCAACAGACAAGGGAGTTAATAGCATGTTAATCCAGCCGGATAAATTAAGAAAATGCCTCATGTTGATTTTTGGTGGTTTGTTTCTGATTTTAGCGATTCAGGTACGTTTTAATTTGTTGTTTATGCATGTCATGAATGATGGGGCAGAATTAGCGGTGCATAATTTTATGCCACAGCTCGTGCAACAAGGAATTGGTTTTGCTAGCTTGTTGAATCATTACTGGTTGGCAGTGTTTGGGATTATCGGCCTATCTGGTTTGCTCTACTTGGTCAATTATAAAATTGCCATGGGTTGGTTAATTGCCACGCAAGTCCTAGGGCTGCTGGTGGTTGAGCTATTATCGATGGTGTTAACCACTTATTGGGATAAGGGTTTCAAAATGGGATCAATGATGCCAGATCTTTTGTTAGTTTGGTGGTTTCAGATTTTGGCGGTCATTGCCGCTATTATTGTGCCAAGACTAACAGCTGACTGGCAATGGCAGTGGGGAATTCAGCTGCTGGTTGTGTTCGGATGGTGTTTGATGGCGCTATCGCGCATGCAACAAAATGGCATGCTGCTATCTAGTGAACTTGGGGCGCTATGCTTTGGGTATTTTTGGTGGCAATTGAGCGAACAGCAATATCGTCGACATGCAAAACACTGGCGTCGTGTATTAGAAATTGACACCTTAATTTAAAGATGATATGATATTCAAGTTATCAAAGAGGTTGCAACCAACATGAGTAACGTAAATGAGTTCGCCAAGAACAGTGATTTTACGCGAAAGGGGCGGTTGCCGAAATTTCTCGCAAGGCAGCGGGAGATTGGGCTAACAACGAATAGTTGTTAGACTGTCACGGCGACGTGGTGTGCTTTGAAAAGTTACGATAAACTAACTTTTTAGACCTCTTTCTATTTACAAGAAAGGGGCTTTTTATTTGCCCCGATTAGGGAGAATGTTAATGGCAGAACATAATGGTGAGATGAAACGTAATCTCAAGACACGTCATGTGTCAATGATTGCTTTAGGTGGTTCAATTGGAACAGGTTTGTTTGTGGCTTCCGGTGCGACAGTTGCCCAAGCTGGTCCGTCAGGAGCGATTGTTGCCTATTTGGCAATTGGTGTCATGGTCTATTTCTTAATGACCAGTTTAGGTGAAATGGCAACTTATTCACCAACATCAGGCTCTTTTTCTGATTATGCTGGCCGCTATGTTGACCCCGCACTGGGTTTTGCGATGGGTTGGAACTACTGGTTTAACTGGGCGATTACATTAGCCGTCGATATTGTGGCTGTTGGTTTGGTGTCAAACTTTTGGTTCCCCAATACCCCATCGTGGATTTTTTCAGCGGTGGCAATGGTGTTCATTTTCTTCATTAATCTATTTTCTGTGGGGGCCTTTGGTGAAACAGAATTTTGGCTGTCAATGATAAAGGTCATTACAATTATTGCCTTTTTGATTGTGGGTGTCGCCACGATTTTTGGGGTTATCCATTCAGATATTAACGTGATGAAAAACCTATCTGTTGGGAACCATGGTTTTGTCGGTGGTCCGCAAGCTATTTTGTCAGTCTTTGTTGTGGCTGGCTTCTCGTTCCAAGGTACGGAGTTAATCGGGATTACTGCTGGTGAAGCTAAGGATCCGGAAAAGTCTGTGCCTAAGGCGATCAATCAAGTTTTCTGGCGTATTTTACTTTTCTATATTATGGCCATTTTCGTCATTTCAGCTTTGGTTTACTACCGTGATCCGAGCTTGTTGAGTGCATCAACTAAAAATGTTGCAGAATCACCGTTTACAATTGTCTTTAAAAATGCAGGAATTGCCTTTGCCGCCAGTTTGATGAACGCGGTTATCTTGACATCAATTGTATCATCAGCTAATTCAGGTTCTTATGCCTCAACCCGTATGTTATATGCAATGGCACGTAAGGGTGAGGCACCAAAGATTTTTGCAAAATTGTCAACCCGTGGGGTACCGGTAGCGGCCCTCTTCTTGACGACAGCGATTGGTTTATTGGCCTTCATTTCAAACACGAAGGGTGGATCAGTGGCTTATACTTGGCTTGTGAATGCTTCAGGTTTGACTGGATTCATCGCTTGGGTTGGTATTGCGCTGTCTCATTACCGTTTCCGTCGTGCCTACGTTGTACAGGGAAAAGATTTGAATGCATTGAAATATAAAGCAAAATGGTTCCCATTTGGCCCACTATTTGCGCTAGTGATTTCAATTGGCGTGATTATTGGTCAGGATCCGGCAAGTTTTTCACAATTTAACCTAGAAAAGCTGGCGGTGACTTACCTATCAGTACCGTTCTTCCTAGTATTATACGTTGGCTACAAAATTCGTCACAAAACACACATCGTTAAATTGGAAGATGTTGATTTGACACAGCAGAAATAAAAGAGAACAAGACACCATATTGGACTGGTGTCTTGTTTTTTATTGCAGGTTATTACTGTGACAAAAGTAACGTGCATATTGTTATAATTGATTACAATAATGTGATCAAAAAAAGGGGGGCATCATGAATCCAATAGTTATGCTGAGTCTCAATGTATTGGCCATGTATTTTGTGTTTTGGACGATTAAACCAATTAATTTCGCCAAGTTTATGCCATATACACCGAAACAAGCCGGATTTTTAAAGATTATTTTGGCGATTGCTTTAGGCTATTTGGTGGCGAGTTTCTTTATTTCTATTACGAATTGGATCCTTGTCCTACCAGCGACGGTATTTGGAAAGTAGCTCAAAAACGATTAGCAACTGTGGTATAATTGACTAGATTATGTAGACAAGTCGGCGTTGTACGCCCGTTTATAAAAATAAAAAAACTGGAGACAAAACATGGCAAAAGATATCGGCATTGACTTGGGAACAGCCAATGTTCTCATTTATGTAGAAGGTAAGGGTATCGTTTTGAACGAACCTTCTGTTGTAGCAGTTGATGACAAAACAGATCGTGTATTAGCAGTGGGTTCTGAAGCTTACCGGATGGTTGGCCGTACACCTGGCAATATTCGGGCCGTACGTCCCTTGAAAGATGGGGTTATTTCAGACTTTGACGTAACCGAAGCCATGTTGACGTACTTTGTGAATAAGTTGAATGTTAAGGGCTTCATGTCAAAGCCTAACATTATGATTTGCGCCCCAACAAACATCACTGAAATCGAACGTAAGGCGATCATTCAAGCTGCAGAAAAAGCAGGTGGCGCCAAGGTTTATCTGGAATATGAACCAAAGGTTGCAGCTGTTGGTGCCGGATTGGATATCTTTAAGCCAGTTGGGTCAATGGTCATTGACATGGGTGGTGGAACCTCAGATATTGCGGTGCTATCACTTGGTGATATTGTGGTATCTGAATCAATTCGGGTGGCCGGTGACAAAATGAACTTTGACATTGTAGGTTACCTTAAGCGCCATCATAATTTGATTGTTGGTGAACGCACAGCGGAAACAATCAAAATTCAAATTGGTTCAGCCTTGCCGGTCGATGAACCATTGACGATGGAAGTACGTGGTCGTGATAATTTTGAAGGGATGCCAAAAACGGTTACGATTAATTCGAACGAAGTCGAAGAAGCACTTCATGACACGTTGCAACAAATTGTTCGTGCGACGCATTCTGTTTTGGCTAAGCTACCACCTGAATTAGCAGCTGATATTATTGATCGTGGTATCATGTTGACGGGTGGTGGTGCTTTGTTACACGGCATGGATCAACTATTATCTGATGCGCTAGAAGTACCGGTTGTTGTGTCTGATTCACCACTAGACAATGTGGCTAAGGGCGCTGGGGCATTGCTTGAACACATGAAATCAGGGCGTAAAGGATTGTAATATGCGGAAGAAAAATCAAAATTTTGGTGTTGAGCTTGTGGTTGTCGAGAACCAAACGCAAGTCTTGATCGACAAGAAACAGATTGGTTACGTTGCACCTGCAGACCGTGGTTTTGTTGGTTATTTTGGGCAGCAAGCAGTGATTAACCAAGCGAAAACACAAGATGAAGCAATTGAAGCTATTTTAGCAAGTTTTAACTTATATCAATAAAATAATCAGAAAAACCCTTATCATTAAGACATGATAAGGGTTTGTACATAAAACGAGGTAACATCAACATGCAACGACCTTCACGACAAATGAGTAATCGTACGTCCGGTTCAGAATTGGATTGGGGCATTATTTTAATTCTTTTGCTATTTATGATTATTGGTCTGAGTTCGATTTTCGAAGCAGCACTCAACTCACAGTATGGCACGATGCAATCGGCTCTGAGAGCGACAATTGTGCAGGGGGTGTTTTGGATTTTGGGGGCAATTATTATTGCTTTCTTGTTGCGATTTGATGCCTCTCAACTCTGGCGGCTAGCGCCAGTGGCTTACGGCTTAGGCATATTTTTGCTGGTGGCCGTTTTAATTTTTTATAACCGAGGGATGGCGGCAGCGACCGGCGCTAAATCTTGGTTTGTTTTCGGGCCAGTTTCTTTCCAACCGTCCGAAGTGGTGAAACCAGCGTTTATCCTGATGTTGAGTCGGGTAGTAGCCCAACACAATCGTCAATATGAGCATCATGACATCCATTCGGATTGGTTATTGTTAGGTAAGATGGCGTTATGCTTCTTACCAGTCGCCGTTTTGATCGCGATGCAAAATGACTTGGGGACATTGCTTGTATTTATGGCGATTTTTGGTGGGGTTGCCCTTGTGTCAGGTGTGACTTGGCGTATTCTGGGACCCGTTATTGCGGCAGCAGCGGCAATTGGAATTACGTTACTGGCATTAGTGACATCAGCAACTGGGAAAAATATTTTGGATGCGTTGGGCTTCAAGTTGTATCAATTTGATCGTATTCAGACTTGGCTGCATCCGGATCAAGATACGTCATCATCAGGTTATCAAACGTATCAAAGTTTGAAGGCCATTGGCTCTGGTCAACTGACCGGACAAGGATTTGGCCATTTGAAGGTCTATGTGCCGGTACGTGAGTCTGATATGATTTTCTCAGTAATTGGTGAAAGTTTTGGCTTTATTGGTGGCGCTTTGCTCATCGCGCTGTACTTTATCTTGATTTATCGTCTCATTGCGGCCACATTTAAAGCGCAAAATGCTTTTTATGCGTATATTGCTACTGGTGTAGTGATGATGTTGTTGTTCCACGTATTTGAAAATATTGGGATGAATATCGGCTTGCTACCGTTAACTGGTATTCCGCTACCCTTTATTTCTCAGGGTGGGTCATCGCTGCTGGGTAACTTGATAGGGATTGGTCTGATTTTAAGTATCGGTTATCAGCAGCAGAACGCGACCTTTAAAGAGTCGACAGGGTTTTCAATGTAATGATGACATTAAGCGAACTACAAACACAATTTATTGCTTTAAGAAATAAAACGCGTGATGGTGAGATTTTCCAGTCGTTAGGGGAAATGATGGCTGAAATACTTGCTGAGTTGTCGCCACAACCCGTCACTGCTGTGGCGTTGCCAGTAGACGGTGAACAAGCCTTGATTGCTATGCGAGCGTATAGCCAACAACTAGAGGAAGCTGCGCAGGCCCATGGCGGGAAGGCGCAGTTGCTACCAGTTCCGGATGAGACGTTACGTCTGGCAGTAGCACAGTTGGCCAATCCATTGCCCAAGTATCGCGACACGGGGGCGTTTTTTTTCCTGAGTGATATCATTCAAAATCAATTAGTGTCTGAGTCACAGATGCGGTGGCTAATCACTGATTTGGTGTCTGATGAGCAATTATTTGCGCACATTTTTGAAGTGAACAATGCGGCGATTTATCGACGATCGTTTAGTGTGTTGTTAGTGTCACTTTTGTTATTTACGCAGCGGACAAAAACGGCCTTTATGTCTGATGACTTATTAGACTATGTGATTAATCGGGTTGCGCTATATGCGGCATTAGAGCGTGATGCGCGTGGGTTCATTGGCACCAATGGTTGGGCGCACGCGTTTACACATATTGGCAATGCTGTTAATGAAATCATGTTGATGCCAAAGCTGATGCGGGCTGACAAATTATTTTTAATGGCCAGTATGTTAGCGGGCTATCGCGAGTTACACCAGCCCTTAGTGATGGGAGAAACCGACCGTATTGCTGAGGTTGCCTTGCGAGCAGCGCAAACACATGCGATTTACGAAGACTATCTGCTGTTAACCTTGAAGTTATGGCGGAAAGATTTGGTGACGCGGCAAGCGCCACAATCAGAAGGGCGGTGGCATCAACTGTATAACCGAACACGTTTCTTTCACGCAATTTTATTGACAGATCGACAGGCTGTTCCTGACGCGATATACAACTACGTCGAACAGACAAAAGATTACTTAACATAGAATATACCTTGCATAATATTACCTCATATTGATATAATAAAAATCGGAGTAAAATACAATGACAAAAAAACACGTTGCCCTATTATTTGGTGGAAATTCTTCTGAACATGATGTGTCAAAGCGTTCCGCCCAAAACTACTATCAAGCGATTGAAGCGAGTGGTAAGTACGATATTACCGTATTTGCAATTGCGCAAAATGGCTATTTTCTAGACCCTGAAAGCTCAAAACGCGTGTTGGCCTTAGAAGACGAACAACCAATTGTTGATGCTTTCATGGCCAAAGTTGATACGACGGATCCGTTGGCGCGCATTAGTGCTTTACGTGAAGCAGGAGACTTTGATATTTTCTTCCCAGTCGTGCATGGTAATCTTGGTGAAGATGGCACATTGCAAGGACTCTTTCGACTTTTGAATAAGCCATTTGTTGGTGCGCCACTGCGTGGTCATGCGGTCAGCTTTGATAAGGCTATGACGAAGGAATTGCTAACTGTTAACAACATTCGCAATACCAACTATGTCGTGTTGGATGAAAAAACAGCCAAAGATTGGACTTGGGATAAGGTTGTGGCAACGTTTGGCGATGTTGTTTTCGTTAAAGCGGCGAACCAAGGCTCATCAGTCGGCATTTCCCGTGCCACAACAGCTGAGGAATTTGCAGCTGCGTTGGCTGATTCTTTCCAATATGACTACAAAGTCTTGGTAGAACAAGCAGTCAAGGGCCCACGCGAACTTGAAGTTGGTGTGATCGGTAATGATGAACCATTGGTCTCAGAAATTGGCGCGCATGCCGTACCAAATCAGGGTGATGGTGACGGCTGGTATGATTACAACAACAAGTTTGTGGATAACTCTGCTGTTGAATTTGAAATTCCAGCAAAGTTGCCAGATGCCATCACGCAAGAAGTGAAGGACATGGCTTTGAAGGCTTATAAAGTTTTGAACTTGCGTGGTGAAGCACGGATGGACTTTTTGCTAGATGAAAACGATGTCCCTTATTTGGGTGAGCCAAATACGTTGCCAGGCTTTACAAACATGTCATTGTTTAAGCGCTTATGGGATTATTCAGATATTGATAATGTGGCACTTGTTGAAAAGATGATCGCCTATGGTTTTGAAGAATTCGAGAAGAATGCCAAGTTAAGTTATCAATTTGTCACATTAGGTGAAGAAAAAATAGGGAAGTTTAATTAATGGTAAAGAACGGAAAAAATGACAGTTTCGACGGAAAGGCAATTCGTGCAGCGCGTAAGAAGATGCACTTGTCTCAAGTCGAACTTGCAGAAGGGATTACAACGCAAGCAACGATTTCGTTAGTTGAAAATCAAAATCGTGTCCCAAATGCTGATGTTTTGTTAGCAATTCTAGATCGCTTGAACCTCGACATGTCAGAATTTGTGTCGGGTGATTTCTTGACGCAAAAGGCTAAGGAATTACTGGGCAAAGTGGTTTTGCAAATGAAGCATGAAGCCCTGAAAGAATTTGAAGAATTTGAAAAAGCCTTGAGTCAAAACGCGCCGACTTTGCAAGCTTACTATATTCTTAAAGCTGAAGAAGCAAGCTATAAGGGTGAAGATTTTGCCAAAGTGATTCAATACACTGATTTGGCAGTTGATAAGAAGACGCCATCACTAGGTGATTTCTACGTGTTTTATGCCTATCGTCAAATGGCAACCAATTATTTCTTACAAGGCGATATTAAAGCAGCTACAGAAAAGTTCTTATTAGCCGCTGAACTCGAACCAGATCTGCTCACTGCAAATGAATTGGAATTTCATGTTGTGTTGAAAGCGCGGCAACGTTATGTTGAATTTTTGATTGAACGTGGTGATTTGGATTTTGCAGCAGAACTCTTGCAAGAAGCGTTGCAGGTATTACGTAAGCGCGTTGATTTGTTCTGGGTGCCAGACTTGAGCGAATTGTTGGCGAAAGTAGAAGAAAAACGTGGTAATTTGGCTGAAGCCAAGCGTCAGTTACATTACGCACATGTCGCCGCCTATTTGTCAAATCGTCAAACCGCTGAAAAGCATTTGGCTGAATTAGATACAGTTGAAATTTAAGCAAAAAAAAATAAGCCGTTAGGCTTATTTTTTTTGCTGTTTAGCCACGAACAACCAAGACATCAACCTTAGCAGTACGTGTGACGAATTCAGTAACTGAACCAATAACAAAGCGTTCAACAGCGTTCAAACCAGTGGCACCAATCACAATAAGATCGGCATGGACTTCGTTAGGGACTTCCTTAGCGATCAAAGCCTTTGGTGAACCGTATTCAATGAGATAATCAACGTTCTTTACACCGGCATCAAGCGCTTGTTGCTTGTACTTTTCAAGGCTCTTACGTGTTTCTTCAGAAACAGCTTCAACCATTGTGTCGTCAAAGCTTGCAACATTTTGGAAGGCGCGTGTGTCAATAACGTTTAGAATTGACAAAACACCTTGATCACCAGCTTCGTTTGCCAATTCAATGGCACGAACAAGTGCAGCTTCTGATTCTTTTGAACCATCCATAGGAACCAAAATTTTGTTGTAGTTTGCTGTCATAAGAAATCTCCTCTAGTTAGTGTAGGTATATACTAAGTATAACGCTTACATGAAAAAAATAATAGTATTTTGGCCTGATTTGACTACAAAAAAAGCATCCATCGAAATGGATGCACGGGACATGCCCGGAACACTCGTGATACCGTTAACTGCTACGCAGATTTTCCTCGAAATTATCGAGGTGGATGGTTCATCAGGCTGGTCAGATTACCGAATGAAAGGGCAGATCTTTCCAGCCGTGAATTCCCAACCGAAAAATAAAGGTTGTAAGGAAAAAACTGATGGTGTAGCAATGCGCATATCTGAGGAATTCATCAATTATTATACCGCTAAAATGGTCGTACAACCAGTCTTGACATTTTAAATGATATTGGGGGTTACTGCAGCCCCTTTTTTTGTTGTGTTTTCAAAGTTTGATAGATTTCCTGGAATGATTGTTCAATTTTGGAATTGCCTTTTGGCTGGAAATAAGTCACTTGTTGCAGTTGATCGGGTAAGTATTGCTGAGGTACCCAATCATTGTCGTAATCATGAGGATAAATATAACCTGTTCCATGTCCCAAGTCGGCGGCACCTTTGTAGTGGGCGTCTTTAAGGTGTGGCGGAATGTCACGACTTTTGCCCTGACGAATATCAGCTAATGCAGCGTCGATCGCACGGTAGGCGGCATTTGACTTTGGTGATAGCGCCAGTTCAATAATGGCATTGGCAAAAGGAATCCGTGCTTCTGGCAATCCTAGGTTTTGGGCGGCTTGAATAGCGGTTATCGCACGTTGTGCAGCGCCGGGATTAGCTAAACCAATATCTTCGTAAGCAATCACCGTCAAGCGGCGGGCGAGAATGTTGATATCACCGGATTCGATAATCCGCGCGGCGTAATGTAAGGCGGCATCAACATCTGAACCACGAATGGATTTTTGAAGGGCTGAAATGACATCATAGTGCGCATCACCATCTTTATCCGCCGAAAGTGCTTTACGCTGGACGGTTTCTTCAATGATTGGTAAGGTGATATGAATTTGTTGATTATCATCTGGTTTTGTTGATAAGACAGCTAGTTCTAAACCGTTCAATGCGCTGCGCAAATCACCATTTGTGGCACGGGCGAGTTGTTGGCGCGCCGCTTCATCGAGTGTGACATCATACTGGCCGAGGCCATTAGTTTGGTCGGCCAACGCCCGATCCACCGCAGACAAAATGTCGGCTTCAGTTAAGGATTCTAACTGAAAAATTTGTGTTCGTGATCGGATGGCTGGGGTGACGTTGATATAAGGATTTTCAGTGGTGGCGCCAATTAAAATAATGGCGCCAGATTCCAAATAGGGCAATAAAAAGTCCTGTTTGACCTTATTTAAACGATGGATTTCGTCTAAGAGCAAAACCACTGCGCCAGACATTTTTGCTTCCTCTGCGACGATTTGCAAATCTTTTTGACTATCTGTCGCAGCATTGAGCATGCGAAAAGCATACTTAGAAGAGCCGGCGATTGCCGAAGCGATGGATGTTTTGCCAATGCCTGGTGGACCATACAAAATCATGGAACTAAGGCGTTTCGCCGCGACCATGCGCCAGATAATTTTGCCTTCGCCAACAAGATGTTGTTGGCCAACAATTTCTTCAATTTTGGTCGGACGCATGCGATATGCGAGTGGTTGTTGCATAATGAACGAGCATCCTTTCTAGTTGGTTTAAGTGAAATAAATTTGATCGATATTAACGGCGTCATCAGCAGCCAACAAAACCGCAATCGGATCATCTTCTGTTGTTGCGTCATTTGTCGATAGTAAGGTGAATGGGTGATTTGTCGTGACTGCCATACGGACATACGTTGTAAAGAAATCACCAGCGAGTGGTTGGCTGATTAAGACTTTACCCTCAGTATGTTGCTTTAATGTGGCCTCGAACTGTGCCTGAATTGCTGGTGAGTTGAGTTGTGATTTTTTAACAGCAGCAATGACACGTTCTCTAAAAGTGCCCAGATAACGGTGTTGTTCATCGGGATTAAGTTGATGTTGACCACCGTTTAATTGTTCGTTTTGCAAGCGTTCATTGATATCCATGGTTTCTTTCTTCTCCGATACGTTGTAATAAGTCTATTATACGTTAGTTAAGATGAAATTTTAATTCAAACGAAAAACACCACCCGAAGGTGGTGTTTTTTAACCAGATTTGGTTTAAGATATTAACCCAAACGGTTGTAGTATTCGACGATCAAAGCTTCGTTGATGTCGGCATCTAATTCTTCGCGTTCTGGCAAACGTACCAAAGTACCTTCAAGCTTGTCAGCGTCGAATGATACGAATTGTGGACGTGCCACAACTGATTCAACAGCAACTTGGATAGGTACAATGTTCTTTGACTTATCGCGAACAGAAATCACTTGACCAGGTGTTACTTGGTATGAAGGGATATCAACACGTTGACCATCAACCAAAATGTGGCCGTGGTTAACTAATTGACGTGCTTGTTGGCGTGTTGTTGCCAAACCAAGACGGTAAACAAGTGAATCCAAACGTTGTTCCAACAAGATCATGAAGTTAGTACCGTGAGTACCCTTACGGATCTTACCAGCCTTGTTAAACAAAGAATGGAATTGACGTTCTGTCAAACCATAAGTGAAACGCAACTTTTGCTTTTCGCGCAATTGCATACCATATTCAGAAACCTTTGCGCGGCGTCCGGCACCGTGATCACCAGGTGCGTACGCACGACGTGACAATTCCTTACCAGTACCTGACAATGAAACACCCAAGCGACGTGAAATGCGCCACTTTGGACCTGTATAACGTGACATATATATGTCCTCCAAAATGTATTTTGTCGTACATTTGAGGGTAAGCACCAGATGCGTGCAGCGCCAAACTTGACGTTTCTCAGTGCCAGTAGCTGTGGCCTTACTAACGATTTGGGGACGCTGTTGACGCGCTTCTTTACTTACTGCTACTCAATATAACAACTTATCCCAATATACCAGAAAAGGCCAAAATTAGCAAGTTGTTAAGAAAATTGTAAACGCGTTGAGATTTAGCAAAAAAAGGCGAGAAAATCGGCATAAAAAAAAGTGGCGTGATAAAATTGGAATAATCAATAAAAATGGGATAAAAACACATGAATTTAATTATATTAGCAATTGTTTTGGGTATTGTGGTCATTGCTTACTTGGCGATCTTTGTTATGCAGCGTGCCACCGTCAAAAAAGTCAACATCCTTAAAGATAGAAAAGCACAACTAATGTCTTTGAAGGTCCGCGATGAACTCGTTGAAGGCCGCAAGTTAGCCTTGACTGGGCAGTCACTGAAGGAATATCAAAATTTAGAGAGTCGTTTTAATGATGTTAAAAACAATAAATTTCTAAAAATTGACCAGCAAGCCAACCTTGTTTTGTTTGAAGCGCGCGGGATTAACTTCATTAAAACACGCCATGAGTTGGCCCGTTTTGAAGCCATGGTGGATGACACGGAACAAACGATTCATGACGTTCGCAATGGACTCGTTGAACTGAAAAAGATCAATGAAGCGCATCGTGAAGCCATTAATGAGCTGAAAAAGAAGTATGACGAGTTGCGTAAACGACTACTGGCTGAGAACTTTAAGTTTGGGCCAGCCAACGGTGCGCTTGATCAATTCTTGAAACAACTTGAGGCTGATTATGATGAATTTACCCGTTTAACTGAAGCTGGTGATCATGCAACTGCATCGGATATCTATGAACAATTGGCGATGGAAACAACGCAAATGGAAAAGATGATGACAGATATTCCGCCGTTGTTTGAAAAGCTTGATAAAGTTTATGTGGATCAACTCAATGAATTAGCACAAGGCCATGATGAACTAGTTGCCCAAGGTTATGTGTTCCCAAATGATACCCTGCAACAAGAACTACAAGCGATTGACCAACAACGCCAACAAGTGTTGCAATTGTTAGGTGATTTGAAGTTGAAAGAAGTATCTGAACAGAACGGTTACATCGAACGTCGCATTGACACACTCTACGACATGATGGAAACGGAAATTACCGCCCGACAACAAGTCATGAAAAATGCGAAGACATTGTCATCAGATCTTTTGCGGTTGCGTGAACAAAATAGTACATTGGCGATTGAACTGGATCGCTTAAGTCAGAGTTTCCAATTTAACCATAAGGAACTTGAAACACGTCGTGTGTTACTAGAACAAATCAATGCGGCAGAAGAACAAGTAAATCACAATGATGATTTGTTGGAATCTGCTGAAATGTCATACAGTGAATTACGGGCGAAGCAAGAAGCTTTGCTCAAGCATTTTGCCGAAATTGAAGCCCAACAAATTGACATGTGGGAAAAGATTTCTGGTTTGGAAAAAGCTAAGCGTTCTGCCCGTCAACTCGGTGGGGAATACCAGCAAGAAATTGAAAATATTAAGCACGCTGTTGAACGGATGAGTTTACCTGGTTTGCCTGCGACTTATCTAGAATATTTCTTTGCCGTGACGAATGAATTGGAACGACTCGCCAAGTCACTCAAAGCTGATTTAGTTGACATGGATGAGGTACAACGACAATTAAACATTGTGTCAGCAGATATTGATACCTTAAAAGAAAAGACGGACACGATTGTCGACCAAGCAGCGTTGACAGAACAATTGTTGCAGTACGCTAATCGCTATCGTGCCACTAATGAACGTGTGGCTGCGGCAAGCGAACAAGCACGGATGTTTTACGAACGAGATTACAATTTTGGTAAAGCGATGGATGTTTTGGGACCAGCACTGGATAGTGTTGAACCAGGGGTCTATGAGAAGTTAGTGGATGCTTATATGCGTCGCAAGACACCGTTACTTTAAAATTTGACCACATAAAAAGGACTGCATTTGCAGTCCTTTTTATGTGGCTTTAAGATAACTTTGAATTTCGTACACCGTAGATAGCGTACCAAACAATACCAGCAATGACCCAGAGGCTAAACAGGAACAATGTGTTGACGGGTAGTTTTGCGATCAACAATAGGCTAATCACGCCAGCAATGAATGGGAGCACTGGATAACCAGGCACTTTGAAACCGTCATGAGATAAGTCTTTCCGACGACGTAAGATTAAGATACCAAAGTTAATGAATGTGAAGGCTAACAAGGTACCGGCATTGATCAAACTCGCTAATGTGTTCAGTGGAATTAAACCAGCAAAGATTGATTCAACGACAACAGCAACGATTAATGCGTTAACTGGTAAACGTGAACCAGCAGAAATCCTACCTAATGGCTTTGGGAGTAACCCATCACGACCAAATGAGTAAGTGAGACGTGATGAGGCGTAGACAAGTGCCAAAATGGCTGTAAACATACCAATTAATGCACCGACAATGATGACAACAGAGAATTGCGTTTGGTGAATGGCTTGTAGGGCAAATGCTGCCGGATCATCCACGCCCAACTTTTTATAGTTCACAATACCAGTCAAAACAACGGCAAACAGTACATAGAGCAGGGCTGAAATCAAAACAGTCCCGATGATACCACGGGCCATCGTCTTTTGTGGATTTTTAACTTCGGCAGCATGTGCGGCAATGGTATCAAATCCCAAGAAGGCAAAGATGATACTTGCAGTGGCCGCCCAGATACCGTTTAAGCCAAAGACACCAGAATGGAATTCTTTTGGATAAAAAGGTACGTAGTTGGTGTGCTTAATAAAGAAAGAACCACCAATGATGAACAACCCTAGGATAGCAACCTTCACAACTACAGCAGCATTTTCGACCTTTTTAGATGTATTCAATCCGCGAGACAAAATTGCGGTGACGATTAAGATGATCAAAACGGCAAATAAATTCACCACGCCACCTTCTAGTGGGCCGGCCATCAGGCTTTTTGGCATGTGAATCCCAAAAATTGTGAGGAGGTTACCGAAATAAGCGGAAAAACCAGTCGCAATGGCTGAAACGGCTAAGAAGTATTCTAAGATAAGTGACCAACCTAGTAACCAGCCGATAATCTCACCATAGATGACACTCCCATAAGAATAAGCGGATCCGGCCACCGGCATCGCTGATGAAAATTCAGCAAAGGCCATACCAGATAGGCCAGAGAAGATGGCGGCAATCAAAAAGGCGACGGATACAGCCGGGCCAGCGTGTTGCGCAGCTTCGTGGCCAGGTAAGATGAAAATACCTGTTCCGATCACCGTCCCAACACCAAGACCAATGAGGTCGCGCGTTGTCAATTCGCGCGTCATATGAGAATCTGCATTAATGTAGTTTTGCACAGATTCACGTCTAAATGCTCTTGTGAAGATAGACATAACATTTCTCCCATACTATTTTAATTTAAACATAACTATTATTTTAACAAGTTGACGCGCGAATGTCTAACGTTGCTTGTAAAGATACGCTACAATAGAAATAATAACGAATCAGGATACAGGATATATGAAAGAAAATAAAGTATTTGTGATTACTGGGGCAACCGGCGTCGGCAAAACAACTATTGCACGATATTTACAAGATAATTTTCGTATGCCTCGTGTCATTACGCATACAACGCGTCCACCACGCGATCGCGAAGTCGAGGGTGTATCGTATTATTTTGAAGATGAGACGTCATTTGAGAAAAATCATTATCTTGAGCGGGTTAATTATGCTGGAGCGCAATATGGCTCATCTTATGAAGGACTGCAACGTGCCTGGGCGAAAAATCCTTATATCACGATTGTTTTGGATACGGCGGGGGCCATCACTTATGCGCGCGAACTAGGTGATCAGGCGGTCATTCTCTTTGTGACGGTGACAAGTCCCGATGTCTTAGTGGAACGGGTGCAAGTACGTGGGGATGATCCAACGGCGATTAAACAACGTGTGGCTTCGCCGGAATTTTTGCGGGACATGGTATTGCCGGATGCCTTAAAGGGTGTGGCTTACGAATTAGATAATGATGACTGGGCGAAAACAAAGACACAACTGGACTTGTTTGTTCATGATATTATGAATGGGCGTAGCGTGCCTAAAAATAAGCCGCTCGGTTAATACGATATTATATGATAAATTAGTAATAATGTGCTTGACTTTCACAAGGTAAAAGATTATGATTATCTCATAAATTAATGAAGGTTTTTAACAAATGACAGTCAAACACATAGAAAATGCAGAACAGTTTTACTTTTGGTATTTTAGGTAGCCTACCGTATACCAAAAGCATTTTGCATTGGTATTCGGAGGAGATGGTTCCGAATGCCTGATGAGTTTTGTCATGACTCAAGTTAGCGCACATTCGGAAACAACCGAATGTGCGTTTTTTTTGTTAAACCGAGTTGTGAATTAGAGGAGAAAATTATGCCACACGCAAAACCAGCCTTGCTATCATCATTTAACCAACGATTGGATCTCGTGAAGCCCAGTGCAATCCGTGCTTTCGATAATGAAGTCAGTGCCATTCCTGACATTTTAAAATTGACGTTGGGTGAGCCGGATTTTGATGTGCCAGAACATATTAAGCAGGCCGCTGTTCGTTCAATTGTTGAAAATGATTCACATTATGCGGCGTCTAACGGTACATTGGCTTTACGTCAAGCAGCTGCCGGCTTTTTGGCAGATCGCTATGGGGTTGACTATGATGCTGAAAGTGAAATTATTGTCACTGTTGGGGCAACGGAAGCGATTTATACGGTTGTGACATCACTATTAAATCCAGGGGATAAAGTATTGTTGCCAACGCCAATCTTTCCATTGTATATTCCGGTGACGTTAGTTGGCGGTGGCGAACCAGTATTTATTGATACATCAGCCAATGGATTTGTTTTAAGTCCGGAAATGTTAAAAGCAGCGATTGCAGAACATGGCGACAGCATTAAGGCGATTGTGTTGAACTTCCCGTCTAATCCAACCGGTGTGACTTATGACGAAGCAGCCGTTCGCGCTTTGGCTGAGGTGTTGCGTGATACGAATATTGTCGTCATTTCTGATGAAATTTATTCCGAATTAACCTATGAAACAACGCATGTTTCGATGGCACAATTCTTACCAGAACAAACTATTTTGCTTAACGGCGTCTCTAAGTCACACGCGATGACGGGTTACCGGATCGGTTTGTTAGCCGGGCCGGCAGAATTGGTGGCTAAATTGGGTTTGATTCACCAATTCACGATTACGACACCGACGAACTCAGCGATGGCAGCGGCAGCCGAAGCGTTAGGCACACCAGCCGGAAAAGCAGATACATTGGCAATGAAGGCCGAATATCAAGCGCGCCGTGACTATGTTTACCAAACGATGACTGACTTAGGGTTTGATATACCAAAACCAGCGGGTGCTTTCTATATTTTTGCTAAGATTCCAGCTGATTTACCGCAAGATGATGTAGCGTTTGCCCGTGACTTAGCGCAAAAAAACAAGCTCGCGGTTATTCCTGGTTCAGCTTTTGGCCCAGGTGGCGAAGGGTACGTACGATTGAGTTATGCCGCATCAATGGCAACATTGGAAGAAGCGATGGCGCGCTTAACAGCATATATCGAGGCGAATCGCCATGCCTAAAATTTTAATGACTAGCGTACGTGAAGATGAAGAGACGGCTATTGCTGCCTATGCGCAACAACACCATGTTGAGATTGATATTTCACGTGATGAATTGCACCCAGATAAACTACCGGATTTGCGTCAATATGATGGTTTGATTGTGCAACAAACTGCTAAAATCGGTGGGGATTCGGCATTCTACCGCACATTAGCACAACAGGGCTTGCAACAAATTACGACGCGAACAGCTGGCTATGACATGATCGAAGTGGCGTTAGCAAAAGAAGCTGGCTTAAAAGTCACCAATGTACCGGCCTATTCACCACGATCAGTGGCTGAAATGGCATTGATGCAAATTTTCCGGTTATTGCGCCGAACATGGGCTTTTGATCAGCGTGTTGCGCAACATGATTTTCGGTGGGGCGGCTTACAAGCAAGAGAAATTCATACAGTGACGGTAGGTATTATTGGAGCTGGCCGGATTGGGAGTACCTTGGCGCAATTATTACATGCACTTGGTGCACGTGTGTTGGGTTATGATATTAATCCCCAACCAGCCTACGAGTCATTTCTGACTTATGTCGACAAAGAGACGTTATTGGCTGAGAGTGATATTGTGAGTTTGCATGTTGATTTAAATCCATCATCAGTTGGCTTGCTGAGTGCAACGGACTTTGAACGTATGCCATCACATGCAGGTTTAGTTAATGCATCGCGTGGGCCAGTTGTTAATACGGATGATTTACTTACGGCACTGATGAGTGGTGAGATCGAAGCTGCAGCACTCGACACAGTTGAAGGTGAATCGGCGATATTTAATCATGACTTACGGCAACAGGGTGTAGCGGATCAACGTATTCAACAGTTACTTGATTTGCCAAATGTCATCATGACACCCCATGTGGCGTTTTATACGAACCTTGCCGTACAAAACATGATTGATATTGCATTGGATGATGTTTTATTGATCATTCAAGGCCAACCAGCATTACATGAAATTTAAAAAGCGCTTTTGCGCGTACATATATAGGTAACTATTGCAATGCGTGATAACGGGAGAAAAGAAATGAAGTCAAGTGTCGGTCGTGGCCAACAAATCAAGCAATTTATCGTTGATGTGCTAAATGGGACAAGTTTAGGGATTGTTATTACCCTGATTCCAAGTGCGCTAGTGAGTCAACTCTTGTTGCTCTTTCCTAATAGCGTGATTGCAGCAAATATTAATTTTATGACGACGTTGATTCAAAGTACGTTACCGCTTGTTGCTGGCTTTGCGGTGGGACATCTATTGAAATTATCCACGATTGACGCTGGCGCGATTGCTTTGGCAACGTTTGTGTCCTCGGGTGTTGTGACGAAAACAGCTACGGGGATGATGATTAGTGGGACTGGGGTTATTTTAAACATTGTTTTGATTACGCTGGTTGCGGCAATTTTAGTAAAGTTGACAACAACTGTGTTTGGTCATTTGAAGATGTTACTGCAACCGTTGATCGTTGTTTTGTTGGCGGGCGGATTGGGCTTGGTGACATTAGCGCCATTAAGACAAGTGCAGGTTCTGATGGGAGCAGCGGTTTCAGCAGCTACCCACTTGACGCCATTGTTGATGGGGGCTTTGCTTGGTATGGCCTTTGCCTTCCTTGTGGTGTCGCCGTTATCATCTGTCGGCATTGCAATGGCGATTAATTTATCCGGCGTTGGGTCTGGGGCGGCTAATGCGGGTATTGTTGTCGCAAGCTTTACCTTAGCGGCAATGGGCGCTAGTGTGAATCCTATTGGTGGTACTTTGGCACATTTTATTGGTTCGCCAAAAATTCAGATGGCCAATATGCTCTTGAAGCCAAAACTATTTATCCCAACAACGATTGGCGCGGGTATTATGGGTATTTTGGCAACGGTATTTGATGTCAAGGGGACGCCGTTTTCTGCTGGTTTTGGTTTTTCAGGCTTAATTGGACCGATGACGGCTTATGGGTTGTCTAATCAATCGACAAAAGCAGTATTGGATATTGTACTGGTTTTTGTCGTGTTACCTTGTGTATTAGCTATGACATTAAAGTGGTTATTTATCAAAAAATGGCATTTGATTAAACCGGAAGATCTTAAATTGACGTTGCAATAAAATGACTGATGGGAACAAACCTAACATAGTGAAAAAATTGGGTGAAATATCCAGTAAAAAGCGAACGAAGAAAGTGATAAAAAAGCCAACAAAGGTATAAAACGAACGTGTAAAAAAGAAGTAAAAAAGGGGTTGACGCAGGGGGATAAAGGCGGTATATTAGTATATGTTCTAACGGCGGCGGACAAGCAAGCGGTTACAGTGAGAGATTTCTGAAAGAAATTTCGAAAGAAGTAGTTGACAAGCGAAACGCGACGTAGTAGAATAATAAAGTTGTCTTAGCGGTGCGAAAGCGCAGCGGGGATGATTACGAAAAAACATTTTGAAAAAGGTGTTGACAAGTAATCAACCGCGTGATAAGATAATATAGTTGTCTCAGCGACAACAAGTAGCACATTGAAAACTGAACAAAACTTTGAACAAACGAATCTGTTACTAGTTATTAGCAGTAATAACTGAAACAAATTTGCGAAGTCAATTCGTAACAAACAATAAACGGATAGTCGTTATAGAGATATAGCAATTAGTCAGTTTAATCGAAGAGTACATCTTCAAACGATGAATTTAATTCATTTAAATTGAGAGTTTGATCCTGGCTCAGGATGAACGCTGGCGGCGTGCCTAATACATGCAAGTCGAACGCGCAGCGAAAGGTGCTTGCACCTTTCAAGCGAGTGGCGAACGGGTGAGTAACACGTGGATAACCTGCCTCAAGGCTGGGGATAACATTTGGAAACAGATGCTAATACCGAATAAAACTTAGTATCGCATGATACAAAGTTGAAAGGCGCTACGGCGTCACCTAGAGATGGGTCCGCGGTGCATTAGTTAGTTGGTGGGGTAAAGGCCTACCAAGACAATGATGCATAGCCGAGTTGAGAGACTGATCGGCCACATTGGGACTGAGACACGGCCCAAACTCCTACGGGAGGCTGCAGTAGGGAATCTTCCACAATGGGCGAAAGCCTGATGGAGCAACGCCGCGTGTGTGATGAAGGCTTTAGGGTCGTAAAGCACTGTTGTATGGGAAGAAATGCTAGAATAGGGAATGATTTTAGTTCGACGGTACCATACCAGAAAGGGACGGCTAAATACGTGCCAGCAGCCGCGGTAATACGTATGTCCCGAGCGTTATCCGGATTTATTGGGCGTAAAGCGAGCGCAGACGGTTGATTAAGTCTGATGTGAAAGCCCGGAGCTCAACTCCGGAATGGCATTGGAAACTGGTTAACTTGAGTGTTGTAGAGGTAAGTGGAACTCCATGTGTAGCGGTGGAATGCGTAGATATATGGAAGAACACCAGTGGCGAAGGCGGCTTACTGGACAACAACTGACGTTGAGGCTCGAAAGTGTGGGTAGCAAACAGGATTAGATACCCTGGTAGTCCACACCGTAAACGATGAATACTAGGTGTTAGGAGGTTTCCGCCTCTTAGTGCCGAAGCTAACGCATTAAGTATTCCGCCTGGGGAGTACGACCGCAAGGTTGAAACTCAAAGGAATTGACGGGACCCGCACAAGCGGTGGAGCATGTGGTTTAATTCGAAGCAACGCGAAGAACCTTACCAGGTCTTGACATCCTTTGAAGCTTTTAGAGATAGAAGTGTTCTCTTCGGAGACAAAGTGACAGGTGGTGCATGGTCGTCGTCAGCTCGTGTCGTGAGATGTTGGGTT